>RFPW01000049.1 GCA_009925965.1 Betaproteobacteria bacterium | reverse complement strand
GCCGTTTACCGTGATCCCAAAGAGTCCGGTTGCATCGCTGGTGTGCTGGATGTGTGCGGTCAGGGCGCCGTAGTCGATTTCGAACGCTTCGGTAAATGGCGTGAGGGTCGCGGGTGACAAACCATGGATTTTCATAATGATGCTCGTAACGTGATGGGAGTGATAGTCAGGGCCAAGTCAGGGCCTACTCGGCTTTGATACGCGCGTTTCGAACGACTTTGCCCCAGCGTTCAAATTCGATGCCAAAAAACTTGCGAAAATCTTCCGGCGAACCGCCAGCAACCACGGAACCTTGAGCCTGGATTGCTTCGCGGACTTCTGCCTGGGCGAGTACCGAATCCATCGCTTTTGAAAGGATCGCGATTGGCGGGAGCCATCAGCCCGAACCAGGTTCCCGCTTCAAAGTCTCGAATCCCGGCCTCAGTCATCGTCGGAACTTCGGGCGCAACCGAGGCTCGAACTGGCGACGTAACGGCAAGTGCACGCAGTTTTCCGGCCTTCACCAGGGGCAGTGATGACCCGAGGACGTCGAACATGATGTCAATCTGGCCGCTGACGAGATCGGTCAGTGCGGGCGCGCTGCCCTTGTAGGGAACATGAGTGATATCGAGGTTTGCGCTTGCCTTGAACAATTCGCCCGCTAGATGAGCGGCGCTGCCATTGCCAAATGATCCATAGGTCATCCGACCCGATGCCTTCGCCTCGGTGATCAGTTCCTGGAGTGAATTGGCTTTGAGTTTCGGGTTCACAACGAGAAGCAGTGGCGCAGTTGCAACCAGCTTAATGGGCTCAAAGCTTTTCGGGTCGTAGGGTAGTGAAGCGTAGGTGTGTGGGGTGACCACGAGCGGACCCGCCGCGCTGAAGAGCAGTGTGTAACCATCCGTTGCCGCCTTGGCAATCAGGTCGTGACCAATCGAGCCGCCAGCCCCAGGTCGATTTTCAACCACAAACGTTTGCCCGAGGCGCTCGCCGAGTGATTTGGCGACCAGTCGGGCGGTGACATCGGTGGTGCCGCCGGGGGCGTACGGAACGACGATCCGAACAGTCTTCTCAGGATAGGTCTGGGCATTGGCGCGACCCGGCGCCAGACCCAACATACCCAGGGCGGCTAGGCCATAAAGTCCAACGCACAATCCCCCGAAAAACCGTCGAAAAAAGATCATGCTGGGTTTTGACATTGCCTGGTTCTCCTGCTTCGAGCGGTTTGGGTTAATTAGGGTTGGCCGCGATTGGTGGGGCTAATCCAACGGGGTCGCCGAAGCGCTCCTGCATGACGACTTCAAACGGCACACCCTCGGCGGCGACCCAACTGCCAGAGCGCAGCCGGTAAGCCTCGTGCTTTCCTGGGGCAGGAGGAGGGTGGCCAGCCTGCAACGCCCGAGCACCTTCGAGAACAGTCCGACGAAAACGAACGATTGCGGCGTCTGTGGCAGTCAAATGCTCACGGCTGCGGTCCACCACGAGGCCCTGACTATCCTGGATCATGGCGTCTTGTTCAGCCAATCCGCGAACGCCCGTGAATGTGAGATCCCGTTGCTCTTGACGATCCAGCAAGTAGTCATTGGTGCGGTTCCGGAGGGGTTTGAATTCCGGGTCGACCTGACCAACAACTCCATGGCCGCTTTCCAGTTTGTCCCGTTCCTCGGCCGTAATCGGTCGAAGTGGATTCCAGGCATAGGTGTAAATCCAGCACGACTCATCATCAATCGGTACCCAGGTGTAACCATAATGATTCTCACCTGTAAGCGTCGATGGCGTTCCGCTGTGGGCAGGAAGCATGTACTGGGTAATTCGCCAATAAAGATCTTCCCCGTCCGCATGACGGGCAGCGCCGATCACGAAGCCAACGTCATGCTCGATGATTGAAAACCGCGGCATCGGGTCTTCCCGGATCCATCGCAATCGACGCAGGTCCGCCGGGGCGTCGGGGTTCTCATGACTGGCAACTCCAGGTGCCGGCATGTGCAGAAACGAAAAATGGGCCGTATCGAGGGCGCCCTCGATCGATTGCGCCCAATTGCACTGTTGCAGTCGTTTGGTGACGTACCGGTGATGCGCTGGGACCAGGCCGAATTCGAGTTCGGGTGGGCTCGGAACGGGTCGATCGCCGACCGCTTGCTGGTTGAGACAGGCCCACACAATCTCACCGAATTCGACGGTGGGGTAGGCCCTGATTCTAACCGTGTCGTGATACGAAGATCCCGCAGGTACATTCGGTAAATCGACTGCCTTGCCACGGACGTCGAACTTCCAGCCGTGATAAACGCATCGCAGCCCGCAGTTCTCGTTTCGCCCGAAGAAGAGGTCCGCGCCGCGATGTGGGCATCTGGGTTCGACCAGTCCGATGCGCCCGTTTGTGTCGCGAAAAGCGATGAGTGACTCGCCAAGAACGTTCACGCGGATCGGTGCGCAGTCCGGTTCGGGGAGTTCTCGCGACAATGCGACAGGCTGCATAAACTGCCGAAAGTACTGACCCATCGGGGTGTCGGGGCCCGTTTGGGTCAACAACCGGTTGTCGGTGTCGGACAGCATCAGGCGCGGCCCAGTACTCCGTACTTCGACCCCCAGCTTAAGGTGTCCAAGGTGTGCCCAGAGGGTGTGTATTCACAGCCGATCCAGCCCGACCAACCGAGCGCTTCGAGGCGCTCGAAGAATTCGGTAAAGTGAATCTCGCCAGTCCCGGGCTCGTGGCGACCGGGAACGTTTCCGATCTGAATATGGCCGATGTCGGGGTACACCGATTCGAGTTGGGCGAGAAGCTCGCCCTCTTCCATCCTGACATGAAAGGTGTCGTAACAAAGCTTGATATTTTCGTGGGGTAACGACCGGATCGCCGCCACGCCTTGATCAAGCCTCGAGTAAAGGTAATCAGGAAAGCGCGCGCGGCAACAGGGCTCCAGAATCAGTGTCAGCGACTCGCGGGCCAGACGTGGCGCGGCCCAATCCAGGTTTGCGAGGAACGTCTCCCAACATCGACCCCACTCGAGGCCGGCCGGGACGTTGCCCGTCATCACGTGAATCATTGGCTTGCCGACCTGTACCGCGTATGCGACCGCAGTTTCGATACTGCGCCGAAAGTCGGCGATCCGATCGGGTATCGCAGCAATGCCCCTTTCACCTCCATCCCAGTCAAACGGGCTGAGGATCTGGACGAGTGTGAGGTCGTTGTCCCGCAGGCGGCCGGCAATTTCGGCAGCCGGATATTCGTAGGGGAATGCGACTTCTACCCCTCGAAACCCTGCCTTCGATGCCGCCTCATAGCGGTCGAGCATCGGAAACTCGGTAAAAAGCCAACGCAAATTAGGATTAAAACGAAGCACAGCCAGATCTTTGGACGAGGGTGGGTGGAGTTTCAAATTTCGGTGAAGAACTTGCCACCGCCCAGAAAGTTGTTGGGCTTCATAAAGATCGACAGAAGCAAGGCGCCGCTGGGCGAAACCGCCTCGTGAATATTGCCGCCAGGTCTCCAAACGAAACCGCCCGCAAAACACTGGCCCTCGTCATCTTCAAGGCTGCCTTCCAGCACGTAGGTTTGTTCAATAGCCGTATGTTCATGGAGCGGGATGACCGCACCTGGCGCCATTTTGACTAACAGGGTGGACATCCCAGACTCTGCATCTGCGTACAGCGTCTTGAACTGAATACCGGGGAATGGCGATGCCTCCCAGGGCATCTCGGGCACGTTCAGGTAATGCGATGCCAAATGGGGCGGGCGGCTCGCAGGATCGAATGTTTCTGAAGGGGGCATGGGTCACCTCAAGTCAAAGAGTCCCATTCAATCGGGTGTCTTGCCTATCAGGGTTTATCCGATTGACAGATACCGTCCATCAGACCAATAGTGCTCCTCAGAACTCCACAAAAGCTGGGGTCAATCAGATTCAGGAGACAGTATGTTTCGTTCATCAAAATTTTTGCCTGGCTCTTTGTCCAGCGTGTTCGCCGGTCTCGCGCTGGCGTGTGCCAGTGGGTTTGCCCTAGCCCAAAACACGATCAAGGTGGGCTGGCTGTCGTCGCTCACAGGACCGTTGTCGTCCGCCGCGATTGCGGAAAATCAGGGGGTTCAACTCGCCGTCGACGAAATTAACGCCGCAGGCGGGATTGGAGGTCGAAAGATCGAATTGCTCACCCGGGATACCAGCGGAGATCCGACCAAGGCCGTTAACCTCGCCCAGCAACTCGCATTTAGCGAAAAGGTCCACTTCATCATTGGTCCGGTTAATTCCGGCGAGGGCTTGGCGACGACGCCGATCATCGCCCGCGCTGGAGTTCCTAACCTGATCATTGGAGCGGTTGATGAACTGATTGACCCGGTCAAATATCCGCGAGCTTTCCGCGTCATCAACACCAATAAGCAGTGGATCTCGACGGGTAATGATTACGCTCTGAAGGTCTTGAAGAGGTCCAAAGTTGCGGTCATCGGAGATACCACTGGATATGGCACTTCCAGCGCCAAGACCGCGCAAGAGCTTCTCGAAGCCGCGGGTGTCAAGCCGGTTTACACGGTGTTGCTTGATCCCAATAAGACCGATCTGACCGATGAGCTAGCCAAAGCGCGGGCGGCTGGCGCGGACGTCGTGATGCCGTGGTCGGCCGCAACAGGTCTGCTGGGACGGCTTCTGAATGCACGCGGCGACATGGGCTGGAACGTTCCGGTTGTCGGGCACCCGGCAGTCATGGCGCCGCAGATTCGCAAGCTTTTGAATAAGCCCGAATACTGGGAGCAAACCTACGCTTCGGGCTATGCCAGCACGACCTATGGTTCTGATGGCAAGTTACCCCCAGCAACTCAGCAGTTGGTGGACAAAGTGCGCCCGAAACTGGCCAGCGGCGGCGAAATCGATATCCTCTTTTGGTGGGTCGCGATGGGTTACGACACCGTCAAGATCATTGAGCACGCGATCAAGTCCGCCAATGGGACTGATCCTGCTGCCATTCAGAAGGTTCTGGAAAGCACAGGGGAGTTCCGGGGTGTGTATGCCACTTATAGCTGGTCGGCGACCCAGCGCAATGGTTTTCCGGACAGCAATATGGCTGTGAACGTGGCGAATACGTTCAAGGACGGCAGTTTCAAGTTGGCGCCACGCTGACTTCGATAGCAGGTTACAAAACTCGATATCCGGGTCGCTCGCATGTGGATGGTGATCGTTTCAGGTTTGGCGATTGGCGCGTTGTTTGCCGCCACCGCCTTGTCCTACAACGTCATGTATTCGACCTCTAAAGTCTTGTCGGTCACGACCGGGCATATCGCAATGCTGGGAGGGGTGTTTGGCGCTTATGCCATCACCGCCTTAGGGCAACCATGGTGGCTCGGACTGATCGCAGCGATCGTGGTCGGCGGTTTGTTTGGTTGGTTGACCGACGTGATTGCAATCCGGCGGGTCCTCGCCCGCAGTGACGAACACCTCTGGCTCTTGAGCACTCTGGCGCTGGCGACCATGGTGCAACAAGCAGTCGGGTTGTGGTGGGGGACGGAGCCAAAGCCGTTTCCGCGTCTGATCCCGCAGGATTTTTCGGCCGGGATCGCAGATCAAAAGTTTTGGCTCCCGATCGCCCTGGCGGGTGTCATGGCGCTCGGCCTCGAGTTTTTCTACCGTCGAACGATGTATGGAAAGCTCTTCCTGGCGATGTCGGAAGATGCGTTTGCAGCCCGCGCCCGCGGCGTCTCAACCGATCGGATCCGGGTCGCGTCTTATGTCATTGCAGGTGCGCTGGGTGGGCTCGCTGGCTTTGCAGCCGGCCAGCTGACCTTCGCCTACTTTGCGCTCGGCCTGACGCTGACGCTCAATGGCTTTATCGCCCTGGCGGTCGGGGGGCTAGGCAGCAATCTGGGCGCACTGATCGGTGGCCTCACGCTCGGACTTCTGAATACATTTGCCAGTTATTTATTTGGCGGCGAATACCAGCAGACGATCGCGGTCGGATTGCTCATGGTCGTTCTGCTCGTCAGGCCTGAGGGTTTGTTGGGCGCACAGCAGATTCGTCCGGTCTGACCTTCATGAAATCCCGGACCCAATTGCTTGCGCTCGGGGCGGCCGCCCTCTTGGCGGCTGGTCTTCCATTCTGGTCGACGGACCAGTATCAGGTTCATTTGGCGTCGTTGATTTGCTGCTACTGGGTGTTGATCGCAGGGCTCAACCTGGTGGTCGGCTATTCAGGTCAGCTCTCCATTGGGCATGTTGGCCTGCTGTCGATCGGTGCTTACACCTTCGCGATCCTGAGCGGCAAGTGGGGGCTGCCGCCATTCGTTTCGGTCGGGGTCGCGGGAGCGCTTTGTGGTTTTTGCGGTTTGCTACTGGGGCTACCCTCGCTCAGGCTTCCAGGCTTTTACTTCGCGATGGCCACCATGGCTTTCGCGCTCATCGTGGGCGAGTTTGCATTGGCGCAGGGTGATTTGACTGGCGGGGGCGTCGGTCTTCCAGTGCCTTCGTTCCCAGCGCCGTTCGACACGCCGGTCGGTTTCTATTACCTGGCGGTTTTAGGGGCCGTTGTCGTCAGTGTTCTGACCTGGAACGTCGCCCGCCAGATGTATGGTCGTGGGTTGATTGCCATCCGTGACAATCCGGTCACTGCACAGGCCGTCGGGGTGCCCGTCTTTCGAGCCAAACTGACGACCTTTGTTTTTAGTGGAATGACTGCCGGGGTCGGCGGTGCGTTGTTTGGTTCTCTGCAGAGCTACATCACTCCCGACACGTTTCATTTCGAACTGAGCCTGTTCTTTTTCGTCTGCATCATCATCGGCGGACGCGGAAGCATCGTGGGTCCGTTCTTGGGTGTAGCGGTTCTGACGGCCCTACCCGAGGTGGTCGCACCGCTTGCCAAGCTGGGCAACTTCTTTTACGGATTGTTGTTGTTGCTTGTGGTGCTGGTCGTGCCTGAGGGCATTGGCCGCGTCTTTGAATTGTTTGCGCAACGCTTGCGCCCGCGCAACAGCGCGAGCGTTCCGGTTGCGCCAGACCTGCCCCGTCTCGCCAAGGCGATTGCCGCAATCCGCGCGGTGCCTGGTGAACATCCACTCAGTGCCCGGGTGGTCACCAAGCAGTTTGGCGCGGTTGTCGCGCTCGATCAGGTATCGCTTGAACTGCGGTCGGGCGAGATCCACGGACTGATCGGGCCAAACGGTAGCGGCAAGACTACCCTTCTTAACTTGCTCTCGGGCTATTACCAGCCGAGCTCTGGCGCGATTCAGTTGCGGGGTGAGGAGCTTGGTCAGGCATCTGTTCGCCGCCGTGCTCAATTGGGTGTCGCCAGAACCTTTCAGAAACCCAGGCTTCTTGGCACCCTGAGCGTGCTCAATAATGTGGTGCTCGGTGCCTGGACTCATGTGGAGCCTGGGTTTCTTTCGACTGCACTCGGCCTTCCCCGGGTGGCGCGCCTTGACCGCGTCCTGACCGATCAAGCGGCCGAATTGCTCCATGGGGTTGGTCTTAGCCATGCGATAGAGCGCCGAGCCAATCTGCTCGAGCATGCCGAGCAGCGATTTCTCGAAATTGCCCGTGGTCTTGCCATGCGGCCCAGTTTTATCTTGCTCGATGAACCCGCCGGGGGCTTGTCCAATGATGAGATTGAGCATTTAGGCGACATCATTCGGACAATCCGTGAAGCAGGAATTGGCGTCTTACTGGTTGAGCATCACACGGACTTCGTCTTTAGGGTCTGTGACCGGGTCACCACACTCGATGTCGGCCGAATGATTCGTCATGGCCACCCAGAGGATGTCCGAACCGACCCCGAAGTCATTCGTGTTTATCTGGGTGCATGATGGATATGGCCCAATCTCGTAGTTACCCATCGAGGTCCGAGCGGCCCAGCGAGCGCTTGTTGGAGGTTCGTGATCTGCGGGTAGCGTATGGCAAGGCTGAGGTCGTTCATGGCGTTTCATTTGATGTCCGCGCGGGCGAATTTGTCGTGATGCTCGGTCGAAATGGCGCGGGCAAGAGCACCATTCTTCATGCGATTTCCGGACTTGTTCCCAAGCGCGATGGCACTGTTCTTTTTGCCGGAAAGGATCTAAGCCGAGTCCCTCCTCGTGAGACCGTCCTGGCTGGGATCGTGCAGGTCCTTGAAGGGCATCGTATTTTTCAGACGTTGACGGTCGAAGATAACCTGCTGATCGGGACCTATGCGCGTGCCCCGCGGGGCGATCGAAGCAAACTCGATCGGGTCTATGCCATGTTCCCCGAAATGGCTGAACGCCGCCACCAACTGGCCTCTCGATTGTCTGGCGGACAGCAGCAAATCCTGGCGGTTGCGCAGGGTGTCATCGGTGATCCGCAGTTGCTGATTCTTGACGAGCCATCGGGGGGTCTCGCGCCGCTCGTGATCGATCGCATTCTGGAAGTGGCCGCGCAGCTATGTGCCGCTGGCTTGGCGATTCTTCTGGTTGAACAACTCGTTGAAAAGGCGCTGCGCCACGCGAACTTTGTCTATCTGATTGAAACCGGGCGAGTGGCGGCTGCCGATACCGCGGATGCCATGCGTGAAGGTGATTTGGTTCGCCGTGTTTACCTGGGAGGGGGAGGGCATGACAGTTAATCCTAAGCAGGGCGCCGGGGCTGAGGCCGCAGCGTCGACAGAGCGCTGGCGTCAGCGTCCTCCTGGCTCCAACTGGGGAGATTTCGGCCCTGACGATCAGTGGGGGCGCCTGAACCTCGTTACCCCAAAGAAGGTTCTCGAGGGTATTGCAGAGGTTCGTGAAGGGTTGACGTTTTGCTTGAGCCTGCCGCTGGATTTGCCAGGAGGAAATCTTCTAAATCCACGACGTTTTCCTCCGGTTATTCGTCCAACGATTAGAAACAATCGTCCGAATATGAATTATCGGATGATGGACGACAATGCGCTCCAGACCGATGTCCTTAGCGATGATCTGGTCGTCATGTATCTGCAGTATTCAACCCAGTGGGACAGTTTTGCCCACGCTGGCCAGATGTTTGATGCCAACGGGGACGGCTTGCCCGAGCCTGTGTATTACAACGGCTACAAGGGTGAGTTTCATATCTTTGGTCCGAGTGAACCGGAGGATGCCGGTATCCCGACCGCCAAGAGCCCGCGGACGACTTCGGGTGCCCGTGCGCTCGGGATCGAACAAATGGCCACGCACGGTGTTCAGGGCCGGGGTGTCCTGATTGATCTGCACGCGCACTTTGGCAGGCAACAGATTGCGGTTGGCTATGATCAGTTGATGCGGGTACTGGAACTCGATGGGGTCCAGATCGAATCGGGTGACATGGTGTTGTTGCACACCGGGTTTGCTCAGAGCCTGATTGAAATGGCCGGGGAGCCAACATCAGAGGTGCTGCATGGCACTTGTGCCGCACTGGATGGGCGCGATCAGCGCCTATTGCAGTGGATCACCGATAGTGGGCTCTCGATTCTCGCAGCGGACAATTATGCGGTCGAGGCGTTGCCGGCGGTCGACCATGTCGGGTGTTGCGCGGCACTGCCATTGCATGAGCACTGCCTATTTAAACTCGGTATCCATCTGGGCGAGATCTGGCATCTGACACCGCTGGCGGATTGGTTGCGCGCGCACGGACGACACCGATTCCTGTTGACAGCGCCGCCGCTTCGTTTGCCCGGGGCTGTCGGATCGCCTGCAACGCCGATTGCAACGGTCTGATCCGCAGCGACGACGTGCCCAAGCCATCTGATTCAAATTCAGTTCAAAAAATTTGTCGCATCCTGCGCGCACTTTCAACGCCAGACCCAATGCGTCTGACTGATCTTGCCGTTGCGACAGGGCTCAACAAGTCGACTATCGTCCGCTTGCTCGATGGTTTGATTGATGAGGGTTTTGCCGATCGCGAACCCGAATCAAGACAGTATCGGCTCGGCGATCAAGCCATTTATCTCGGCCTTGCGATGCAAGGGCGAATGCATCTTCGTGCGCCGGCGCGACCCTGGCTTGTGAGGTTGGCCGCACGATCGGGAGATACCGCACTTTTGTCCGTTCGAAGCGGTACCGAGGCGCTGTGCCTTGATCGTGAATTTGGGAACTATCCCATTCAAGCCAACTACCTCGACGTCGGTAGTCGTCGTCCACTGGGTGCTGGTGCCGGGAGTCTCGCCTTGTTGGCCTGGTTACCAGACGATGAGGTGGCGGCGGTCCTGGATCAACTCGAGAACGTTTGGGTGACTCGCTATCCAAGGCTCAGCCGATCGTACCTTCTGGATCAGATCGGACAGTCACGTCATCAGGGATTTGTGCTGTTGCTGGACGTGGTGGTGGAACGCATGGGCGGGATTGCGATGCCGGTCTTGGGCGTCGATGGACGACCCGTCGGGGCGATGAGTATCGCCGCACTTTCGGAACGCCTCAGTTCGCGGATTGATTTTTTGCGCGAGGCCCTGAGCGAAGCGGTGGCGGCACTGTCGCCAACTCAAACGCAAACTCAAACGCCAACTCAGATGGTCAGTCGAACATGAGCTACTTGGTCGGTAGTGGGTTGACTCGTTTTGGACGTCACGAAGCTTGCAACACCCTTGACCTGATGACCGAAGCTGCGACCGCTGCCCTCAGTGACGCGCAACTCGAGCGTAGCGAAATCGACGGACTGATCTGCGGGTACTCAACGACGATGCCCCACTTGATGTTGGCAACGGTGTTTGCTGAGCACTTTGGAATTCAACCGTCTTACGCTCACGCGGTTCAAGTCGGTGGGGCCACTGGATTTGCAATGGTCATGCTGGCCCATCTTTTGGTGTCGGCTGGGGCCGCGCGGCGGATTCTCGTGGTTGCCGGCGAGAATCGAATGACTGGCCAGAGTCGCGATGCAGCGATTCAGACATTGGCGCAGACCGGGCATCCGCAGTACGAGGTGCCTCTTGGCGCCACCATTCCTGCGTACTATGGCCTGATCGCTTCACGATATATGTGGGAGCACCAGGTCACCGAGGCCGATTTCGCTGAATTAGCGGTGCTGATGAGACGGCAGTCGGCTCGACATCCTGGCGCGCAATTTCGCGAGCCCATTTCGGTTGACGATGTGCTGTCATCACGCCCGATTGCCTCCCCCTTAAAGGTTCTCGATTGCTGCCCTGTCTCGGATGGCGGGTGCGCTTTTGTGATCGCCCGCGAGCCATCGCATGGTCATCCGGTTCGGATTCGTTCGGCACGTCAGATCCATACGTCACAGCATGTGACGGCTGCGTCGAATTTGGCCCACTTCGGAGCCGATCGTTGCAGTGCCCAGGCGCTGACCGATGCGCATCGGAGCCTCGCTGAAATTGAATACGCCGCCGTCTACGATAGTTTCACCGTGACGCTCGCTCTGCTACTCGAAGAAATCGGTCTCGCCAAGCGCGGTCAATCAGGTGTGATGGCTCGAGAGGGATACTTCGATCGGGACGGCGCACTGCCCTTGAATCTGCATGGCGGGCTTCTGTCTTACGGGCATTGCGGTGTGGCTGGGGCGATGGCCCATCTTGCAGAAGCTCACCGGCAGATGACGGGTCGTGCCGAGGACCGGCAGGCTGCGCGCGCAGGTGTAGCGCTCCTGCACGGTGACGGGGGTGTTTTGTCCTCTCACGTCAGCCTGGTTTTGGAGGCCGCATGAGACCCGACACAGACCTGGAAGACTGGACGGTTGGCATCCCCCGAATGGTCGGGCAGCGCTGCCAGGCGTGTTCGGCGTGCTGGTTATTTCGTCGTAATTTTTGCCC
>RFPW01000048.1 GCA_009925965.1 Betaproteobacteria bacterium | reverse complement strand
GCGACCCGCGCTGCAGTCGCCAGATGGCACCTCGAAGTGCTTTGTCAGGATCCTGCTTGCCACAGCCCGGTTGTGACTGCGGTCCTGATGCCGGAGGCTCACGACGCGGATCGTTTACGCCAGATTGCTCTCGAGCATTTTGATCTCTCGCTCGGCATGGGGCTTTCAAAAATGGCGGGTCGCGTTTTCCGGATCGGTCACCTCGGCGATATCAACGACCTGACCTTGATTGGCGCTCTGGCTGGGGTTGAGATGGCGCTTGGTTTAGCCGGTGTGCCGCATGAACGCGGCGGTGTTCAGGTGGCGATGGATTACTTGCGGGAGACGGCTTAGCAGACCCGCTGTCCGAGTCGCCAGACGGACCGAACGGCGGGCTGTACTCCAAGTAGCTGGACCCGGACCAGGTCGGCGCGCAATCCCTGCGCAATCATTCCCCGGTCGTTCAGGCCGAGCGCTTGAGCGGGCCGAAAGCTAACGGTGGCGAGGGCTTGGGGGAGGCTCCAGCCCGCCTCTTCGACCAGTCGCATCGCGCCGAGCATCAGACTGCCGGGCACGTAGTCCGATGACAAGGCATCCAGAAGTCTGGCTCGTGCCAGATCGGCTGCGGCGATATTGCCCGAATGAGACCCGCCCCGAACAACGTTGGGTCCGCCCATGACGATCAACATGCTCGCTGATCGTGCCGCTTTGGCGGCGGCCATGGTTGTCGGAAACTCCGAAATCCGGATCCCGTCTGCCACAGCTTCGGCAATGTGTTCGGGAGTCGTGTCATCGTGGCTCGCAACCGGGACCCCGTGTTCTCGGGCCCATGCGATGAAATGACTGCGATGCGGGCGGGCATAGCGGTGCTGGGCTTCCGGCGCCTCAGCAACATGGCGTTCGAATTTCTCAAGACTCCAGCCCTTCTTGCCGGTGAAATAGGTTCGCGCGTGCGCAATCTCGGACCACTGACGTTGCCCCGGTGTGTGATCCATCAAGGAGAGTAGCCCAACCCGGATTGAGCGATTGGATTGGTCGCCAGGCGGCGTCCGGTTGAGCGCTGCGAACGGCTGGAATAACTCCAGCGTATTCGGGGCTGGGAGTTCGCAGCGGATGTGCAAATGATGATCGGCACGCAATACCTGATGCTGTTGTGATTGGTCTAACGCAGCGAGGATTTCGTCCATGCCCCCGCCGCGCAGTCCATCGGCATCTCCATCGCCAATCCCCAGCGCATCAAACACCGTCGTAATACCTGCGGCTGCGATCTCGGCGTCGTGGCTGAGAAGGGCCGCCATTGCGGGCCATCGAACCTTGGGGCGTGGCATCAGGTGCCGTTCCAGATTGTCGGTATGAATTTCGACCAGGCCCGGGATCAGCAGATCGCCATCAAAGTCCTCGCCAACATTCGAGGGGCCACTGACGATATCGGAGATCAGACCTTCCTTGATCTGTACGCTTCCATGAATTATTTCATCTGTAAGAACGATTTTGGCATTTCTAAGCGTCAAATAATTTGTCATAAAGAAACCAGTGGTGATACTTTAAGACAATGATCCGCGACTGCATCGCGGACGACAGGGTCATGAAAAATTCCGATCACAGCGGATCCAGCCACTTTGGCGGCCTGAATCAAGGTGATGACACGGTCCCGGTTCTCGAGATCCAGCGATGCCGTTGGTTCATCGAGTAAGAGTAGGGGGCGTGGACAGATCAGCCCCCGGGCCAGATTAACCCGTTGTTGTTCGCCGCCCGAAAAAGTCGCCGGCGGTAGGTTCCAGAGGCGCTTGGGCAGGTTGAGCCTTGCCAGCAGGACTTCGGCGCGATGGCGGGCTTCCTCGGCTGGTACGCCCTCGGCAAGGAGGGGTTCGGCGACGATATCGATAGTCGACACCCGGGGAATCGCCCGCAAAAACTGACTGACCCACCCAATCAATTCACGTCGGGCCCGCAGAAGCGTCCGTTCGTTCGCATTTGCAATATCCACGCGGCCGTTAATGGTGCTGAGCCAGATGTGTCCCGAATCTGCTCGGGCGTTGCCGACCAGACATCGCAGCAATGTGCTCTTACCCGCCCCCGATGGTCCGGTGATCGCCATACATTGCCCTGCATTGAGTCGGAGCGAAATATCCCGCAGGACCTCGATCACGACGCCGCCTTGCAGATGCAACTGATACGACTTGCCCAGTCCCAGGACCTCGAGCACAGGTGCGTCAGCATGGTGAATGGCGTGGCTCATCCTTGCGGTACCGAGGCGACCAATAACTGCGTGTAGGGATGTTGAGGGTCATCCAGAACCTGATCGGTCAATCCAGTTTCTACCACCTTGCCATCTTTCATCACCATCATCCGTTGCGCCAACAGGCGGGCGACCGCAAGATCGTGGGTGACGATGACGGTTGCGAGACCAAGGCTGCGCGTGAGTCCACGGAGCAGATCCAGCAGACGGGCTTGCACTGACACATCGAGCGCCGAGGTCGGTTCATCAAGCAGCGCGAGTCGCGGCCCGGAGATCAGATTGCGCGCAATTTGCAGTCGCTGCTGCATACCCCCCGAAAACGTGGCGGGCGATTCATCAATCCGCGTAGTCTCCAACTCGACCCGTTCCATCCATTGCCGGGTGCTCGCTCGGATTGCGCCCCAGTGACGGACGCCGTTTGCCATCAGTCGCTCGCCGGCATTGGCGCCGGCACTCACGGCCATCCGTAAGCCGTCGCGTGGGTTCTGATGAACATAGGCCCACTCGGTCCGCTCCAGTCGCCGGCGCGCCGCATCGGGTAGTGCGAAGACATCGTGCTCCTGATGGGCGGCATCTCGGTAGTACAGCGTGCCGGCCTCGGGCGTAAGACGGCCCGCTAATACCCGTAAGAGCGTGGTCTTGCCAGACCCTGATTCGCCAACGACCGCGAGGACCTCACCGGGCCAAAGCGTTAAGCTGACGTCTTGGCAGCCGTATCGGTCGCCATAACGGACCGTCAGTCCAGTGGCGCGCATTAAGGGGGGATCGGTTTCGGTCATCGGGCGCCGCACCAGTCCGTATCGGAGCAAACGAACTGGCGTGTTCCGGCGTCATCCATGATCATCTCGTCGAGAAAACTCTCGCGTGAGCCACACAGCGCGCAGGCACTTTCCCAGCGCTGGCGCTCAAACGGGTAGTCATCGAAATCAAGGGGTTCGACTCGGGTGTAGGGCGGCAGGGCATGAATTCGTTTTTCGCGTCCTGCGCCAAATAGCATCAGCGCTGGACTCTGATCGAGTTTGGGGACATCAAATTTTGGAATCGGCGAGGGCGACATCAGGTAGCGATCCTCGACCATCACGGGGTAGTCGTAGGTCGTTGCGACGCGGCCATGGCGGGCGATGTCCTCATACAGTCGTACTTGCATTAGGCCGTAATCAGCCATCGCATGCATTCGCCGGCGCTCTGTTTCGCGAGGTTCCAGGCGGAACATCGGTTCCGGTTGTGGCACCTGAAAGACCATGATTTGACCGGCCTTGAGTGGCGTTTCCGGAATTCGGTGCCGGGTCTGAATCAGAGTGGCTTTGGTCGTGTGTGTCGTAGTCTGTACACCTGTCGTGCGGGCAATGAAGCGACGAATATTGACCGCGTTCGTGGTGTCGTCGGCGCCCTGATCGATCACCTTCAACACGTCATCGGGCCCGACGAGCGCGCAGGTCACCTGCAGGCCCCCGGTACCCCATCCGTATGGCAAGGGCATCTCCCGGCTTGCAAAGGGCACTTGATAACCGGGGATCGCAACCGCCTTCAGAATCGACCGGCGAATCATCCGCTTGGTCTGTTCGTCCAGATACGCAAAATTAAATTCGGCGTCGCTCATGATTCACGAGTCCCATGGTCCGCGCGCAATCTGCGCAACAGCTCGAGCTCGGATTGGAAATCCACGTGATGCGGTAGTTTCAAATGTTGAACGAATCCGGACGCTTCAAGGTTGTCGCAATGGCTGAGTACGAATTCCTGATCCTGCGCCGGCGCGGTTTCGGGTTCCCCCAGTTCAACTGCTCGCAAGGCCCGATCAACCAGTGCCATCGCGATGGATTTGCGCTCGCCCTGCCCGAACACCAAGCCGTAGCCGCGCGTAAACATCGGGGGCGCTTCGTCGCTGCCCGCGAACTGATTGATCATTTGACATTCGGTCAATTCGATCTCACCCAGGACGACCGGAAAACCGAGTTCAGGTGCGATCACACTCACTTCAACCTGACCCACACGAAGCTCGCCGACAAATGGGTGGGTGTGTGCATAGCCGCGCTGTGTCGAATAGCCGAGCCCAAGGAGGTAGCCTTCGTCGCCGCGCGCCAGCGCCTGCAGGCGAAGGGGTCGGGCCGCTGGAAACCGCAGGGGTTCGCGGGTCAGATCCGCAGGCTGGGGGTCGCCCGGTGCGGCTTGCTCGGATTCGAGTAAACCGTCGCGGCCCATCAACTCGGTGACGCGCAGAGGCGCGGACGTCGCCACTGTTGACCTCTTGACGGAACTGCGCGCACCCGGCTGGGCGTCCTGCGGCGCTTCCGGGTTTGCATCCGGGCTTTCTTCCTCACCAAGCAGCGAAAAATCCAGAAGGCGCTGGCCATAGTCGGTCGTTGGCCCCAGGATTTGACCGCCCGGTACCTCTTTGAAGGTGGCCGAGATTCGGCGCTCGATCCGCATCCGGCCAGTGTCGACCGGCAGGCTGTCGGTCAACCGCGGTAGCGTCGTTCGGTAGGCACGCAACAGGAATGCAGCCTCCACCAGATCGCCGGCGGCCTGCTTGATCGCGAGCGCCGCGAGTTGGGGATCATAGAGTGCGCCTTCGGCCATGACTCTGGCCACTGATAGATGCAGTTGCTCCTGGATCTGCGCGACCGATAGTTCAGCCAGTGTCCGATTACCGCGCCGACGCGAGCGGACCCATTGATCGGCAGCATCAATTGCGCGTTCTCCACCCTTGACGGCGACATACATGGTGCCTTGGCCTCCTGATTCGCTAAATCGCCGCGACGCGCGTGGTTCGGGGGAGGGCGCAGAGGCGGTCACTCCAAACCATCAGGAGGTCCACACCCAACGGAAATTGCGAACGATTGGCCACCAGCGCAAGGCGCAACTCATCCGGCCATGGGTCTTCAGGGTCGTGTCGTAGCCGGATCAAGTGGTTGTGCTCGATCCCCGGGCCCCGGAGTTCCCAGGTGGATAGTCGAGGAGTCGGTTCGTCCTTCGAATGATTGACGGCGCTCATCACTTCAATTCCTGGAACTTGCAAAATGACCGTCGCCGAGAGGTCCGGAAATTCCGCTTCGCCATGACGCAGGGCGGACCAACCGGGTTGTTCGATCGGATGGCCCACAAAAACAAAATCCGCCTCGTTGGGATCCTGGGTGATTGGGCAACTGGTGTGAAATTGCAGCGAAGCGTGTGCGACTGCGGTTGCAAGCGAGGGCGAAAGCCAGACCCGAGTGTCCCCGTCAAGAAGAGTCATGGCTAATGCCCAAGCGGCTTCGGTCCATGTTTCGGGGGTCTGGTTCGGGTTGATGGCGTCCAGGCGCCCGACCGTGCCTGGCTGCGACAAGGCATTCAGAATGGTCCTGAAACTGCGTTGCGAGTCTTTGACCGGATCGTCAAAACCCTTGCACACCAAACTCAGGTCAACCCCCATTGCATGCCTCCATTCGCTCGGTTCCATTACTCGCCTCGAGTCATCGTGAAGAACTCGACACGTGTGCTGGCGGCGAGGGCCGCGGCGGCTTCCAATGCCACATGACGCATCTCGATCAAAGGCTCGATCACCTTGGTGCAAACATCCTCGCAATGCGCAGGTGATTGCAGCAGCGCATCTGCGAGTGCGATCGATTCGGCGTGCTTCGCGCTGCGCCCCGACACCCACCCAACTCCGGTCGATCCGCAGGCGGTAAGTCGGATCGTGCAACGGGTTGCACTCATTTCGCCCAGATTAAAACGGGTGCCGGTACCACCGGTTCGCCCCTGTACCATCACTAAACCGCTCTCAGGCCGGCGCAACCAGGTCCGCTCGATCTCGGCCCACGGCAGCAGCAGTTGAGCCAGAATTTTGGCGTCTGAACAGGCCAACAACGACAATCGATCGCCTCGGATCCCGCCGGGATGATTGGGCCCCTGAGGGTTGGGACCCAACGGGTGGGCGCATGCATCGGGCAAATTCATGGGCCGGATTCTGGATCGAAAAGCGTGTTGTGTGTAAGGATTGAATCGTGATCGACCACGACCACCCTACGATCATCTTTCCCGATGACAATGCGATGACGGTTCGTCAAACGGATGTGCCCACGGTGCGATTGAACACGACTCGACGTTGGGCTCTGTATTTTTCACCCGACACTGAACTTGGGCACTTGGGCCGTCAGTGGTTGAGTCACGAGTTTGAGCCAGCCGCCGCCTGGACCTCGGCACCCCGCCGCTATGGATTTCACGCAACCCTGAAGGCGCCCTTTCGACTGGCGCCCGGGTTTGATTTAAAGACTCTCATCGCGGCCGTGAGCGAATGGGCCGCAGAGCAACGACCCTTCGAGGTGCCACTCTGTGTCCAGTGGCTGGGCGATTTTCTCGTATTGCGACCGTCCCCTGGTGTGTCTGTTGACGCGTTGAATCGACTGGCTGCGTCGGCGGTGGAGCGATTTGATGGTTTTCGGGCCGAGTTGTCAGCGGCCGAAATGGAGCGTCGCCTGGCCGCACCGAAGTCGCCGCTCACCGCTCGTGAAGTTGCGTTCTTGGACCGCTGGGGCTACCCCTATGTGTTTGAAGCGTTTCGGTTTCACTGCACGCTCACCGAGGCTTTGCCCTCGGACCGAAGGCTCGAATTGTTCGCGCTGGCGGAAAAGACCTTTAATCGCGTACTGTCTAAACCGGTGCCCATTGACCAGGTCGCTCTGGTTGAAGAACCCGCGCCTGGAGCGGAGTTTGTGCGGGTGCGGAGTTTCCCACTGGGGATGTCTGTGCCGGGTGCCGTTGATTCCGATTGTTCTCTGGAACCCGTCGCATGATCATTACCTCGCTGCTCGATACGGACCTGTACAAGTTCACGATGATGCAGGTTGTTTTGCATCATTTTCCCGGGGCTCAGGTTGAGTACCGATTCAAATGCCGGACGCCGGATATCCCGTTGGCCACCATTGTCGAATCGATCCGTGAAGAGATTACGCAGCTATGCACCCTGCGCTTTCGCCCGCGCGAACTCGACTACCTGCGCAGCCTGCGCTTCATCAAGAGCGACTTTGTCGATTTTCTCGCGCTCTTCCAGCTCAACGCCAAGTACGTCTCCCTCGAGCCTGTGCAGGCCGATGACCCCAACTCCGGGGCGCGCGAGGGCGAACTCGAACTCGTCGTACGGGGCCCATGGCTGCACACGATTTTGTTCGAAATTCCCGTGCTGGCCATCATCAATGAACTTTGGTTTCAGCACACCCAACGCTTGCCGGACTACGAGGAAGGACGCGATCGCCTCAGGGCCAAGATCAGTCTGATCACTCAGGACCCCGCACTGGCCGAAATGCGGGTCGCCGACTATGGAACCCGACGGCGTTTTTCCAGGCTCTGGCAGGACGAAGTTCTACTGACGCTGCGGTCGACCTTGGGCGAACATTTCGCCGGGAGCAGTAACGTTTTTTATGCCATGAAACACGGGCTGCTGCCGCTTGGTACGATGGCACACGAGTACCTTCAGGCCTGCCAGGCCCTTGGCCCGCGCCTGCGCGATTCGCAAACTTTCGGGTTTGAGACCTGGGCCCGCGAATATCGGGGCGATCTGGGTATTGCCCTATCCGACGTCTACGGCATGGACGCGTTCCTGCGCGACTTTGACCTCTACTTCTGCAAGCTCTTCGACGGCGCGCGTCACGACAGTGGCGACCCTTTTGATTGGGGTGATCGACTTCTTCACCATTATGAAAAAAACCGGATTGATCCAAAAACAAAGACCATGATTTTTTCTGATGGCTTGAACGTGCCTCTGGCGATTCAGTTGTTCCGCCGTTTTGGTCATCGGGCCCGGATGTCGTTTGGAATTGGCACCAATCTTACGAATGACCTAGGCTATCAGCCGTTACAGATTGTCCTGAAGATGGTTCGGTGCAACGGGCAGCCCGTCGCTAAACTTTCGGATGCGCCAGAGAAGACCATGTGCGACGATCTGGCCTACTTGAACTACCTGCGACAGGTCTTCGAGATCAAAGCGCCGGTTTGATCACAGTTCCTTGGGCCCGCCGCCGAACTTCGCTGGGCTCTTCCTTTTATTTTTGACCCAATTTTGATCATGAATCAACCCAATTTGCTGATCGCACGCAAGGTGTTTCCGAGCACCATGGAGCGACTGAAGCCGCATTTTCAGATCCATGCCAATGAAGCCGATGTGATTCGGCCCCGCGATGAATTCATCGCCTTGGCCAGTCAGGCGGATGCCATGTTCATTTCAGGGGGTGAACGAATAGACCGCGCGCTGCTCGAGCAATGTCCGCGGATGCGGATGATCGCGACCGGCACTGTCGGCTTCAATCATATCGACCTTGCGGCCTGCGCCGAGCGCGGCATCATCGTGTCCAATACCCCCGATGTGCTCAATGACGCGACCGCTGACATGGCTTGGGCGCTCTTGATGGCGGCGGCTCGGCGGATCACTGAAGTCGAGCGCTGGTTGCGCGACGGCAAATGGGACCGGTGGGCGTTCGATCAGTTATTGGGCCGCGAAGTGTTTGGCGCGACCCTGGGCGTAATCGGAATGGGCCGCATCGGCAGCGCGGTTGCGCGTCGGGCTCGTGGCTTTGAAATGCCCGTGATTTATCACAACCGTAATCGTGCAACGGATGAAGGCGGCGCCACCTGGCGTCCGCTCAATGACCTGTTGTCTGAGGCTGATTTTGTCGTGATACTCACGCCATACACGCCGGCGACGCATCATTTGATTGGTGCCGAGCAATTGGCGCGTATGAAGCCCACAGCGGTGCTCGTGAACATCGCCCGCGGCGGCGTTGTTGATGATGCAGCGCTCGTTCAGGCGTTACGGGCCGGAGTGATCTTCTCTGCCGGTCTCGATGTTTACGAAAATGAACCGGCGCTTCATCCGGGGTTACTCGAACTCTCCAACGTCGTTCTGGCACCGCACTTGGGCAGTGCGACGCTATCTGCCCGTCAGGGGATGGCCAACCTCGCCGCCGATAATCTCGTGGCTTGGGCCACGGGCGCGCCGTTGCCCTCGCCGGTCAAGACTTGATCGATACCAGATCGGTCTATGGTCAGATCGGAGTCTTTGCGGTTTGGATCCGGTTCTGATTCCGTGTAAGATCGTGGGTTTCCCTGCTGCACGGGCCACGCAACCCGGTAGCCAAAACGCCACCCGGCGGGTGTTTGACGCTAAATCTGTCAATGCCACGATCAAAGGGAAAGCTGACCGAGTCCGCAGGGCTCACTAGGAGTAAAGATGCGTCATTACGAGGTGGTATTCATCGTCCACCCCGATCAGAGCGAGCAGGTGCCCGCAATGATCGAGCGGTATAAAACGATGATCGAAGGATCCGAGATCGGGACGTCCGGTCAGATTCATCGGGTTGAAGATTGGGGCCGGCGCCAGCTCGCATACCCGATCGCGAAGGTGTCGAAGGCGCATTACGTCCTCGTCAACATTGAGTGCGATCAACCCACGCTTGATGAACTCGAACACGCGTTCAAGTTCAATGATGCGGTGTTGCGCCACCTGATTCTCAAGATGGATAAGGCCGAGACGGGGCAGTCGCCCATGATCCGCACGATCCAACGCGAGGAAGCCCGCAAGGCTGCACCGGATTACGCGCCACAGATGATGGGTTGATTCCGTTGGAGCGTGGTAACACGGTCCACCTGATCGCTGATTTTCTTGCCCGCGACGCCTTACGCTGGAGCCCAGCTGGTATTCCGATACTTGGTGCAACGGTTCATCACCGTTCAACGCAGATCGAAGCTGGTATCCCACGGGACGTCACGATGGAGCTTTCGATCCGAGCTGCCGGCCCACTGGCTGAGCAACTCGATCGGGTAGCCCTCGGAGCAAGTCTCTCGATGCAGGGGTTCCTTGCACCGCGCTCGCGCAACGGCAAAGGTCTGATTCTGCATCTGACTCAATTCGAAATCGCACTCGCCGCACCGATCCAACTTTAGAGAGAAATCCCATGTCATTCGCCCGCCGCAATATGAAGGACCGCAACAAGCTGAAGAAGCCCGCCCAGAGCGCGCTTTTCAAGCGCAAGCGGGTTTGTCGGTTCACTGTTGAGAAGGTCGTCACGATCGATTACAAAGACATCGACGTCTTACGTGACTATCTGACTGAAAACGCCAAGATCATGCCGGCCCGTGTGACGGGTACCCGAGCCCGTTACCAGCGTCAGTTGGGCGTGGCCATCGAGCGGGCGCGCTTTCTGGCGCTCCTTCCTTATACCGATCGCCACTGATCGCGCTGATCCGTTCCGGAGTTCAATACCATGCAGATCATCCTGCTCGAAAAAGTAGTCAACCTGGGCCAGCTCGGCGAGGTTGTTAAAGTCAAAGACGGTTATGCCCGGAATTTTCTGATTCCACAGGGCAAGGCGCGTCGTGCGACTCAGTCGGCCTTGGCGGAGTTCGCTGCCCGTCGTGCTGAGATCGAAAAAGTCGAAGCCGATCGACTCGCTGCTGCAGCGGCGGCAGGCGAAAAACTCGGCGGCCACCTCGTCACGATCCTCGAGAAGGCAGGCGTCGACGGGCGCTTGTTCGGTTCCGTCGGCTCGGCCGATATCGCTGCTGCACTTGGCCGCGAAGGCTTCAAGGTCGAAAAGACCATGGTGCGTCTGGCTGATGGTCCTCTCAAGGCCCTCGGCGAGCATGCGGTGCGCGTTGCGCTACATACCGATGTCGTGGTGGATGTGAGAGTGGCCGTCAAAGCGGCCTAAAGTCGCCAAAGCCCTCGGCCTCGGGTCGCCTGAGTTCTAACGCCGGCATGTCAACGCTTGGCGTCGGCCTGGCGGCAGCCGGTGACCCCGAGGTCGCCGCGCTGCGGCTACCGCCTCATTCCGTCGAGGCTGAGCAATCAGTTCTCGGTGCGCTACTGATTGATAACCCGGCCTGGGACTCCGTGGCCGGTATCCTTCGGGCCGATGATTTCTACCGATACGATCATCGTCTGATTTTTCAGGCGATCGCGCGGTTGATCGACGCGACCCGACCGGCTGACGTGGTCACGGTCTTTGATGCCCTCAACAATGGGGGGCACGCAGACGAAGCCGGCGGGCTTTCTTATCTCAATTCTCTCGCGACCGAGACGCCCTCAGCCGCAAACGTGCGGCGTTATGCCGAGATTGTTCGGGACCGATCGACCTTGCGTCGATTGATTTCGTCTGCGGACAAAATTGCGACGGATGCACTCAATCCGCAAGGCCGCGAGACGCGGTCGACGATTTTTCGGATTTCCGAAGAAAGTGCTCGCGGCAAAGCGGGCTTCACCGACATTACGAGTCTTGTAGGCGAGGTGCTGACGCGGGTCAGCGAGCTCTATGACGCGGGTGGTGGCAGTGACGTCACCGGTGTACCGACGGGTTATGCCGACCTCGACCGTATGACCTCGGGTTTGCAGGGTGGTGATCTCATCATCGTCGCGGGCCGCCCATCGATGGGTAAGACGGCATTTAGTTTGAATCTCGGTGAACACGTTGCGCTCGAGGCCGGGTTGCCGGTCGCG
>RFPW01000047.1 GCA_009925965.1 Betaproteobacteria bacterium | reverse complement strand
GCGAATAACCCACGGCCCTGCGGGACGTAGCCGATGCCCAGACGCGCAATGTCGGGCGCAGCCATACCTGCCAGATCTCGCCCCTCGAAAACAATCTGTCCGGATGCAGGTGGCAGTAGACCGCACAAGGCCTTCAGAAGGGTTGATTTACCAGCCCCATTGCGCCCCAGCAAAGCAACGATTTCGCCGTCGCGCACGTCCAGTGAGGCGTCATTCAGAATATGACTCTTACCGTAGAACGCATTGACCCGCTCAAAACGGAGCAACAGCGCAGACGCGTCTGATTCGGCGCCCAAGGCCTTGCCCCGCCCGATCACAGTCGGCACCCCAGTACCGGTGTAAATCTCCTGGACACGCCGGTCAGCACGAACCGCGTCTGGGGTTCCAGTCATCAAGACAGCGCCCTGATTCATGACCGTAACCCGTTGCGACAGGCCCAACACGCGGTCGATATCATGCTCAACGATTAAGACCGGAATGTTGTGCGCAACGGTCTTGACGAGGCGCGACACCCGCTCACGCTCTGCCGCTGCCAATCCAGCGAGCGGCTCATCGAGCAATAACACCTGGGGCTTTGAACCCAGCGCGATCCCCAGATCAACCAGACGCTGCCCCCCATAAGAAAGATCGCCGCCCAGGGTCTGCTCCATCCCCTCGAGGCCGAGGAATCGGATCAACTCGGCCGTTTCGGCGAGCACGTCGGGATAAGAAAACACATCATTCCAAAGATTAAATTTACCTGGATGACGCGCCTGAAACGAAAGCCTCAGGTTCTCTTCAATCGTGAGCCCCTTGAAAAGGCTCGTAATCTGGAATGACCGGGCGAGGCCTTGCTGACAAATTTCATGCGCCGGCAACCCCGCGATCGAACGACCAAGCAACTGTACGCTTCCTTTAGTCGGCGCAAAAAGCCCCGAAACCAGGTTGAAGGTCGTGGTCTTGCCGGCGCCATTCGGCCCAATTAAGGCGTGCACTTGCCCTGCCTCGAGGGTCAGATGGGCTCCGGTCACAGCACGGATTCCCCCGAAATTCTTGTCCAGATCCTGGACCTCGAGAACCGTGCCCGTGCCTCGTTGCGCCTGCAAGAACCCCGGGAGCGGGAGTCCTTCGTAAATCCGGCGCCGACTCATGGCCGCAGATTCTTCAGGGGCAACATGCCACCTGCGCTTCAACCGAACCCAAATACCGACTAACCCGTCCGGTGAAAACAGAACAAAGCCTACGAAGATGATGCCAAACCAGAGTAACCAGTTGTCGGTCCAAATCGAAAACAATTCCCGGAAAAGGCTGTAAAACAGGACGCCCAGGGCCGGGCCGAGCAGGCTCCGCATACCACCAATCACGACCATGGCCAGCAACTCACCTGAGAAGGCCACTGAGGTACCGTCGGCCGCGGCCAGCCGATGATGAAAGACAAGCAAGGCCCCCGCCACGCCTGTGACCACCGCGGACAGAACAAAGGCCCCGAGCTTGTAGCGATCAATGTCGTAGCCCTGAAAGGATGCGCGCTGCTGATTTTCGCGAATCGCCACCAGAACGTGGCCGACGGGTGAACGGATCACCCGCTGCAACCCATACACCGTCGCCATGGCGATGCCGGAAGTGACCGCGTAAAAAACGATCGGATCATCCAGATTGAGCGGTCCCAAGGTGTATCGCTCGATCCCGCCCAAACCACCTTCGCCCCCGGTAAAGCTTGTCCACCGGAAGGCGATGGCATAACTCAGGGCAGCCAGGGCCAAGGTCAGCAGCGAAAAATAGACCCCACGCCGCCGCAGGATCAATAGCCCAACCGCAGTCGCCAAAACGGCTGTAAAGCCGATTGACCAGAGAAAGGGCATTAGGCTTTGCCCCGCAAACCAGTACTTCTGGGCCAGGGCCGCAGCATAGCCCCCGACACCGAACCAGATGCTGTGGCCAAAAGAGACCAGACCCGTGTAACCAACCAACAGGTTTAGACCCGTCGCTGCGATGACCAAAATGACGACCGTCGTAGCGGTATCAAGCGTCAGACCGATCAACTTGAGCGCAAAAGGCAGCGCCATCAGCGCAATCGCGGCGGTCAGAAGGTTTCGGCGAATCTCCCGCTGCGCAAGTCGCTGCGAATCTACCTTCCCCATCGAATTCAGCGAATCCAAGTCAGGCGCATTCATTCAAAACGCTCGATTCGCTCACCCAACAATCCCCGTGGACGAAACATCAGGACCAGAAACATCAGGATGTACATGGATGCCTCACCGGCGGCCGGAACGAAATGGATCGTCACGCCACGCACCAGGCCAACCAGAAGCGCCGCGAGAATGACCCCCCAGAAACTACCGAGGCCGCCGATGACCACAACCACAAAGGCAACCGTCATGATTTCGGTCCCCATTGCCGGATGGACGACGCTGATCGGGCCGAAGAGAACGCCCCCCAGCGCAGCCATTCCAACGCCCAGCATCACGATAGCCGTCATGTAAGGCTGCAGGCGAATACCCAGCACTGCGACCATGTCGGGACGCTGGACACCAGCCCTGACCACCCGGCCGAACGATGTTCGATGCAATAAAAACCAAATCGCCAACATCACGATCAGAACGACAGCAAGCAGCAATAATCGGTAGCGGGAGAACATGAAGTCCCCGAGCACGACCTGACCCTTAAAGGCCGCCGGCATGGACGAGGGCAAGGGCGCCGCCCCCCAGACCATCCGAATTGCCTGCTCGGCAATCATCGCGAGTCCGAAGGTCACCAGGAGGCTCAGGATCGGATCGGCCGAATAAAAGCGCCGCAACAGGTAGCGCTCGAACGCGATTCCAAGGATCCCCACGACGATGGGTGAGATCAGAACGCTGGCGCCAAACCCAAGATGCTGGGTGATGACGAGGCTCACATAGGCCCCAAGTGCGTAGAAGGCCCCATGGGCGAGGTTGACCACCCCGCCCACACTGAAAATCAGTGAAAGACCTAATGCGAGCAGTAGGTAGTAACCCCCCAGCACCAGGCCATTAACGACCTGCTCGAGCAAAAAAACGAATGCCACGTCGCCCGCTCAGAGCGTGCAGGTATTGTCCGCCTTGTTGGTTGCCAAGACTTCGAGCGACTCATTCGCCCCGGGGACCGGGTTACCAAACGCAAGGAAATCCTGCTTGTCTTTGGCCTGCCCCTTCGGCTTGGCTGTGAAGGGATAGGCTTCCTGCATCAACTGATGATCCCAGGCGCGGAAGTAGCCCTTGCGTGCCTTGAGGATGTCGAATTCAGTTCCTTTCTCAAAGTAAGCAATCAATTTCTCGGTGTCCGTCGACTTGGTTTCATTCATCGCCTGAGCCACGATCTTCAAGGTGACGTACTCAATCCAGGCGTGGTTTTCCGGGATTTTGTTGTATTTCTTGGTAAAGTTTGCGACGAAAGTCTTGGTCCCCGGTGTGGTCAGGTCGTGGTGCCAGACCGTGGGCCAAATCCCCGCGAAATTCTCGGCACCCGCCGCCCAGGCATCCGCGGTGTTCAAATTGAATCCGATGAACGGGTAGGGAAGCCCAAACTCGGCATATTGCTTCAGGAACGTCGTTACCTGATTGCCCGCCAGATTCGAACAGACCACATCCGGTTTGGCCTGCCGAACCTTGAGCAGGTAAGGGCTGAAATCAGTGACATCCGTTGCGACCAACTCGTCACCGATCAGCGTTCCCCCGTTTGCTGAAAAAAACTTCTTCGAGACCTTCAGCAGGTCGTGCCCAAACAAATAGTCCGCGGTCAGACTGAAAAACTTCTTTCCCTTGACCATATTGTCGCGTAGCAATGCCTGCCCGACCGCATTGACCATCACCGTATTTGGGATATCAATATAAAAAGTATATTTATTGCAATTTTTTCCGCGAAGCTCATCTGATCGGGCACCAATGCTCATGAACAGCTTCTTGTTGCGGGCAGCCACCTGCGAGATCGTGAGCGCAGACGCCGACGAAATCTCACCCAGCAACGCAACAACGCCATCTCGTTCGATCATGCGTTGCGCTTTAGAGGAGCCCACTGATGGGTTGACCGAATCCTCGCTGAGGATCTCGAGTTGACGACCCATCACGCCACCCGCCGCATTGATCTCCTCGGCAGCCATCCGGATACCCATCACCGCGTATTCACCCAATGCGCCCAGAAAACCGGTCATTGGCGTGAGGTGCCCAAGCCGAATTTTTTCCTGCTGACCACTCACAATGGCTGGAAATCCAAGCGCAGAAAGCGCCGCCACCCCGCCACCTGCGGCGACCAGACGACGACGGGTCGTGCGACGGGTCGTGGATAGGTCGGTCGACAAACTCTGGGGCGGGTTTGTGGTCTGGCGATTCGGCAGTTGCTGACCTTGCGGGTCGACTTGGTCGCATTTCATGGGGTTCTCCTCCGGTGACAGGCTGGCGCAAGGCGCTGCCCAATTTTCGTTTTGATCGTGAAACAGATCCTAAAGCCCTGTAGCGCCTTATCAAATTAGCGATTTCCTTGATGCGCTATAAGGTGGGCCTATGGCCAGCAGCCCAGTCATCGACTTTCGATATAAGTCAACGCTATAGGCGGGGTCAGAATTCGGTAGTACCGCTGAGAGGCTCACTCTGCTTAGACTGGACCCTCACAATTTTGACGACAAGGACGCCCAATGAACGCTGTTGTCCGCAACATTGCCGAAATTGCCTGGCAGGAGTTCCCCGGCCATTTTGGCGGCGCGCTCTCGAAGGCGCTGGTCGGGCCCGAGGTCGGCGGCTCGCACCGGATTGACTATCGAATCTCAAGCTATCAACCAATGGCCCACGTCGGTGATCATGTTCATCAGGTTCAGGAACAGATCTACCATGTTCTGGAAGGCGAGGGCATGCTGTTGCTGGACGGTACGCCACACCTCATGCGTCGTCATGACTACGTTTTTATTCCGCCGGGCGTGCGGCATAGCTTCACCAATAACGGATTGACGCCGTTGGTCTTTCTCGTCGTGACATCGCCTACGGAAGATGGTGAAACGCCAGAATGAGCGGTGAAGCGGGCCGCCCGGTGAGCGACCAACTCACCACCATTCCCTTTCTGATGGCGGGCGTTTGGACGACGGGCCAGCATCACCGGACCGTTCTGGACAAGTTCCACCTCCACCCCTGCGCAACCCTGTCCTTGCCCTCGCGGGAACAGGTCCACGAAGCAATAGTGGCGGCCGAAAAAGCGTTCCGAAGCAGCCGTTTGACCGCCCATGAGCGTGGCGCGATTCTTGGACGGACCGCGGACCGGCTCGAGCAACTCGGCCCCAGCCTGATCCAGTCATTGCAACAAGAAGCTGGATTCACCGAAAGCGACGCGCGTGGCGAATGGCGCCGATGCATTCAGACCTTTCAGTTGGCCGCGGAGGAGGCGCGCCGTCTCGTTGGCGATATGGTGGCCATCGAAGGGGCCCCTCAACAGGCAGGTCGCCTGGGCTTTACCCTTCGAGTCCCCTTAGGCATCGTCTGCGCGATCACCCCTTTTAACGCGCCGCTTAACACGGTTGCCCACAAAGTCGGACCCGCGCTCGCTGCCGGCAATGCTGTCGTTCTAAAGCCCTCGTCTCATACCCCCACGGCCGCCAACCTGATGGCGCAGGCACTGCTTGACGCTGGCCTGCCGTCGGGACTGATCACCGTTCTGCACGGTGGGGCCGAGGTTTCGCAATGGTTGCTCGACGAGCCCAAAATCCGCTTTTACGCCTTCACCGGGAGCACCGAGGTCGGTCTAGCGATTCAACAGCGCGCCGGTCTACGGCGCACTCAAATGGAACTCGGAAGTATCGCGTTTACCGTCCTTGCGCAGGACGCAGACCTCGATCGGGCCCTTCCGAAAATCATCAATTCTGTACCTCGATTCAGATTCTGCTTGTCCACAAAACGATCCAATCCGTGGTTGAATCTCGTCTGGCGGCACTAGTCAGTGCACTGACCTATGGCGACCCATTTGATCCCGACACCGTGGTGGGCCCCGTCATCAGCGAAACCGAGGCCGAGCGCATCGAGCGCTGGATCGACGAGGCGATTGATGCGGGTGCGACCCGGCTCGCCGGCGGCGACCGCAAAGGCGCTGTCATAGCCCCTACGTTGCTCACGGGGGTCGATCGCAGGCTTTCGATCAGTTGTCAGGAGGTCTTCGGGCCGGTTATTTCGATCGAGTCCTTCGACCAGACAGCAGAGGCGATCGCCCGCATTAACGACACCCCTTTCGGGCTTGCAACTGGATGGTTCACCAACCGCCTCGACGATGCTCTGGCCGCTGCCCGCGAACTCGAAGTCGGTGGCATTCACATTAATGAAACCTCAAGCTCCCGCGTTGACCTGATGCCATATGGTGGCTCGAAAGCCAGTGGGTTTGGCCGTGAGGGCCCAAGCCACGCCATACGCGAGATGAGTGAAGAGCGCCTCGTCACCCTTCTCGCCTAACCAGTGATTCTCTAGGACAATTCCATGCCGATGATGAAAGGTGGCGAACTGATCGCCCAGACCCTGGTTCAGGAACGAATCCCTTACGTATTCGGCATTTGTGGGCACGGGAACGTTGGCATTCTCGACGCGCTGCACGACGTTCGCGACCAGATCAAACTCATCTCACCGCGTCATGAGCAGTGCGCAGGTCATATGGCGGATGCCTATTTCCGCGTACGCCACCGGCCAGTCGCGACGCTGACCTCGACAGGCCCCGGCAGCGCCAACCTCGTCATGTCACTCGCGACTGCGCTGTCGGACTCTTCTGCCTTCATGGCGATCACAGCAAACGTTCCCACCTCGCAACACAACCGTGGGCCATTCCAGGAACTTTACAAACACAATCAGGCCGATTTCGCCCAAGTGTTGCGCCCCGTGGTGAAGCGTGCGTTTCAACCAACGCGTGTCGACATGCTCCCACTGGCGCTCCGCCAGGGGCTCGATACGATGGTCACCGGGCGCCCTGGGCCCGTTAATCTGGACATCCCCTACAACGTCTTTCAGGAATCAGACGATGTGGAGCTACCAGCACGCTCACATCTCGACCGACCGCATCGCCCGGGGGCAAGCACTGAAGACGTAAATGCCGCGCTTCAGCTGCTCGCAAAGGCCAATCGCCCAGTGCTCTTTATCGGCCACGGAGCAACGCTCGCCGAGGCCGGCCCCGAAATCGTCGCATTTGCCCACCGGCTTGGAATCCCCGTCATCACCTCGCCCAATGGCATGGGATGTATCCCGGGTGACGATCCGTTGGCGCTGGGTTTCATCGGCCGCAACGGGGCGTACCCGGCCAATCAGGCCGGCCGCTTCGCCGACCTCGTACTCACGATCGGTACGCGCTTTGATGATCGTTCGGCGTCCAGCTGGCAACCCGGTTATTCCTGGAATTTCCCGAGCACGCGCCTGATTCACGTCGATATTGACCCACAGGAACTGGGGCGCAACTACCCGCCCACCCTTGGAATCATTGCGGACGCCAAGACCTTCATGGGCCAACTTCTGCGAAGTCTGGATCACGCCGAATCAGCAATCGATCGCGCAAGGTTTGGCCCCTGGCGCAGCACCGTGGAGGGCTGGCAGGCAGAATGGGAATCCTTCGTCCGACCCCATTTCGGCGACTCAACCAGCCCGCTTCGGCCAGAATTTGTGGTCGGCCAACTCCAGCGCCTACTGCCCGACGATGTCATTCTCGCGCTGGACTCCGGCGTCCACCACAATTGGTTCATGCAGTTTTGGAAAGCGCGCCGTCCGCAGAGCATGCTAAACAGCTGGGGGTACTCCTCGATGGGCTTTGGCGTCTGTGGTGCGCTGGGCGCTCAGCTTGCGGCGCCCGACCGACCGGTCGTTGCGGTGGTCGGCGATGGCGGTTTCACGATGGCGCCCTACGTGTTGTGTACCGCCGTCGAGTACAACCTCCCGGTCGTCTGGGTGATCTGGAACAACTTCGCGTGGGGTGCCATCCGAGACCTCCAGTACGGACTATTTGATGGGCGCGAAATTGGTACCGCGTTCTATCACGGACAGACCGGCGAGTCCTACAACCCTGATTTTGCCGCCTGGGCTCGCGCCTGTGGCGCTGATGGGACGACCGTCACACGCCCCCAGGATTTACCGGCCGCCATTGAACTGGCACTCAAGAATCGCCGGCCTTGCGTGATCGATGTGCACGTCGATGCGAATGTGCGGCCCCCGTCCACAGGCACCTGGCAACTGCCCCCGATCCCGTTCAAGGAGCCGATTTTTGGCCGGCCCCATATTCAACCCACAATCGAGTCTTAAAAGAGGATTTATCCCAAATGTCCAAACCCCTCGCCATTGTCTTCGGCGGATCTCGTGGAATCGGTGCGGCCTGTGTTCGGGCCTTGACCGATGACGGATTTTCGGTGGCTTTTACCTACGTCAGCAGCGCCGACGCTGCGCATGCGTTGGCAGCTTCCTTAGCCCCAAATGTTGCCCGCGCTTATCAAGCGGATGTGGGTGACCCGGAATCAATCGCGAAGGTATTCAAGGCCGCATCGGAAGATTTTGGAAGCGGCCCCGGCCTGGTCGTCGCCAACGCCGGGATCAATACCCTGCCAGGTCCAATGGCGCAGTTTCCGGCCACGGACTTTCGTCGCTTGGTTGAGGTCAACATTGTCGGCGCCTTCAACATCCTGTCGGAGGCCGCACGGCAGGTCATTGACGGGGGTTCGATCATCGCGCTCACGACCTCGCTCGTGCGCCATGCGGCGCCGGGTCTCGGGCCTTACAGCGCAAGCAAGGCCGCCGTCGAATCGATGGTCCGGTCAATGGCTAAAGAACTCGCCGGACGCAGGATTCGGGTTAATGCAGTGGCGCCTGGGCCCGTCGATACCGACCTGTTCCGCTTCGGGAAGAACGACGAAGCCAAAGCCCGTTCGGCCGCCATGAGTCCCTTTAACCGAATTGGGACTCCCGACGAGATTGCCGCAGTGGTCCGTTTTCTGGCTTCAAACCAATCCTCCTGGATCCACGGTCAGATCATCCAGCCAAATGGCGGATTGGTTTGATTGAACTCGTTGATGTCATCGTTGTTGGTGGCGGTGGCGCGGGACTGGCTGCGGCGATCGAAGCGGCAGAGTCGGGTGCCCGCACCGTTTTGCTAGAAAAAAATCAATCTCTGGGCGGCACCACCGCGTGGTCGATTGGTTCAGTCACGGCGACCCAAACTCCCCATCAGCGCCGTAAAGGCATTGCAGATGACCCGCTGCATCACTGGGAGGATATGCCTGGATTCGCTGGTGAACTGGGGCCGCGCGACAATGCGGCACTGCGCCGGGTGCTCTGCGATGCGATGCCCGAGACCTTCCAGTGGTTGCTTGACAGCGGCATTTGTTTTTACGGACCCATGCCCGAACCACCGCACCGTCAACCACGGATGCACAACGTATTGCCCAACTCGCGCGCGTTCATCTATCACCTGGAGCGCCGCGCCCGAAGAGCTGGCGTCGATATCCGGCTCGGGGCCCGAGTGGCATCGCTCGACCTCAACGGGGATCGGGTCCGGGGCGTTGTGTTAGAGCCCGAGATGGGCGCCGAGCGCCTAACGCTGCATGCCCGGGGCGATGTCGTGCTGGCGGCTGGGGACTTCACCAGCGATCCGGCACTCAAGCACCGTTTCATGGGCCCTCGGGAAGCGAATGTGGACGCGGTCAATGCCACCGCCACCGGGGACGGCCAGCGGATGGCGGAGGCGCTGGGAGGGACCATCCTGAATGGCGATCTCGCCTTAGGTCCGGAAATCCGCTTTATTGCACCGGCGCAGGAAAATTTCCTACGCCGTCTACCCCCCTGGCGTTGGCTGGCGCTCGGCATGCAATGGGCCCTCGACCATGTGCCCATGACGCTGCTGCGCCCTTTCATGATGAAATTTCTAACCACGATGTTGGCCCCGGCCACGGCGCTTTTCGAGGATGGTGCCCGGCTAGTCAATCAGAAGGGCGAGCGCTTTGGCGACGAACGGCAGGGCCCTTCGCTGCGACTACCCGATCAGCCAGGGAAAGTCGGCTGGATTCTGATTGATGCCGCGATCGCGCAACGCTACCAAGCGTGGCCACACTTTATTTCGACGGCGCCAGGGATTGCTTATGCGTATCTGGACGACTACCGCCGCAATCGCCCTGATGTGTTCACCGAAGCGCCCACCCTGGCAGAACTCGCGCAACGACTCGGCATGAATTCCGCCGCCTTAGAGCGCAGCGGGGCCGAATCCGAAGGGCGCCCTGCCCTGAGCCAGGGCCCCTACATCGCACTGGGGCCAGTGCGTTCGGTATTTGTTCACTCTGAGGGCGGATTGCGGGTTGATGAAGTGCACCGAGTCCTTGATCAACAGGGGACTCCAATCGCCGGCCTCCGGGCCGCTGGGTCAACCGGCCAAGGAGGGCTCTTGCTCAAGGGGCACGGTCATCATCTGGCATGGGCCTTCGCCTCAGGTCGTCGTTCTGGCCAGCTGGCTGCGGACGCCGCGAGAGCCTCTTAGCTTCTGAGCTCAACGCCGCCCCATTCTCCGGACTCAACGAGCCGGCGCACCACTTTTTTGACTTCATCGCGGACGATCACCGCGCAGGGAGACAACTTATGTTCAGGGAAACTATAAAGATAGTTAGAACGACGCATCGGTGCATCTGATATCCGAAGGCAGCGCCAGCGCTCGGGGTGATCACCCAGCGCATGAGTCGCCGCCATTGGCTTGACCGTCACACCAACTCCCTGCCCGACGCACGCCATTAGAAGGGGGAGCGAATCAATTTCCGCCACGGCGTCGAGGGCGATATTCATTCGCTCGAATTCCAAGGCAATCCGTCGCCTCAAACCATGTCCTGGACTCGGCAAAATGAGCGGGAGCATCGCCAGCTCCGCGAGACTGATACTTGACTGCCCCTCCGGGACCAGTTTGCTGTGGGATGGCAAAATCGCAAAAAGCTCTTCTTCAAGTAACGGTTCGACGGTTTGCTCCGATGCCGCGGTCTGACTGAACAAAATCGCAAGGTCCAGTTGTCCAACGCGCGTCATGTGCTCCAGGTGCCCGCTGAGTCCCTCAATCACGTTGAGTAAAATTCCGGGGAATGCGGCGCGCAGGTGCTGAAGCAAGGGCAGACCAAGACGGCACACCGTCGTCGGTGCCAGCCCAATCGCCACCCGGCCGCTAATGCCCGAACTCTCCTGGCGCGCGACTGCAACTGCCTGATCGAGTTGTCGAAGCATGAACTTGGCGTGGTGATAAAGCGCTTCGCCATTTTCAGTGGGGAGCACTCCGCGCGAGGAACGGACTAAGAGCGCTTTACCAATCTCGTCCTCAAGCCGCGCCATCTGCTGGCTGAGGGCCGGCTGGGCAATAAAAAGTTGCCTGGAAGCCTTGGCGAGGCTCCCACTCTCGACGATCTGCACAAAATAGCGCAGTTGCCGCATATCCATTCGGCAAACCCCGACGCTGTCTAACTTGCCGATTCAGATTGTCGCCTCAGCGGGCCCGTTCAGCGGCCAGCGCAGCCCCTTTGACCAGGGCCTCGAGTTTGCCCTGAGCCACTTCTCGCGACATCGGGGCGAGCCCGCAATTCGTGCAGGCAATCAGATGTCGGTGTGGCACGAACTGAAGCGCCCGACCAATCGTGTCGGCGACTTCTTCCGGGGTTTCGATCGTATCGCTCGCCACATCGATCACGCCGACCATCACGTCTTTGCCCGCGAGCAACGCCATCAGATCCGCCGGAACACGCGAATGGATGCACTCAAGACTGACCTGCTTGATCGAACTCGCCGCAAGCGCGGGAAACACCTTCTCGTACTGGCGCCACTCCTCGCCGAGCGTGTTTTTCCAGTCGATGTTGGCCTGAATCCCATAGCCGTAGCAGATATGCACAGCAGTGGTACACGTCAGACCTTGCGCGGCCCGCTCGAGGGCCTCAACGCCCCAAGTCGCAGCTTCGTCCAGATAGACATTGAACGCGGGTTCATCAAACTGAATCACGTCGATCCCATCGGCCTGCAGTGCAAGCGCTTCTTCGTTCAGCAGTTCGGCAAACGCGAACGCCATCTTCACCCGATCACCGTAAAAGCGATCAGCCACCGTATCGACAATTGTCATCGGCCCTGGAAGTGTGAACTTGGTCTGCCGGTCGGTGTGTGCCCTCAAGAACTGGGCTTCGGCAGCATGTACCCGCCCCTTCAGTCGCAAGGGCGCCACCACCTGAGGCACCATGGCCTTATAGCGATCGTTGCGGATACCCATTTCGACCTTGTGATCGAAATCGATCCCCTCCACCTGCTCCAGAAATCCATGCACGAAATGCTGTCGTGCCTGCTCGCCATCAGCGATCACATCAAGCCCCGCTTCCTCCTGCAGCTTGATCCAGAGCAGCGTCGCGTCGAGCTTTGCCCGAGAAAGCGCTTCACCCTCCTGCATCCAGCGCGGCCAGAGTTTGC
>RFPW01000459.1 GCA_009925965.1 Betaproteobacteria bacterium | reverse complement strand
GGAATCTCGAGTTCAATCGGTTTGGTCGCGAAGCGCGTACCCAAGACTGTTTTCGTCGAGCATCGCTCCCGATAACCTTCGAGCGGATAACGCGACAGTGAGGCCGCAAGCAACAACAGATCATCAAAATGCGGGACCCGGCGTTTCGCACCAAGACCCCGAATTTCATAGAGGCCCGTGCTCGAGGCGCGATGGATGTAATCCAGAATGTGCCGATCGAAGGAGGCGGATTCTTCACCCGATCGGTTCGGAAAACCCGGTGAAATGGACGAAGGCGGCGAATCCGAGAAATCCGAAGAATCTGGCCGATTTGGCGCGCTGGTCGTGCTCAGTTTTATGTTCATCTCAAGGCTCGACATGAGGGTTCAGTATTCCTGGTCAGCATCCGCGTTCCAGTGATAAAGGGTGCGCGCGGACGCCACCCGCTTGAAGGTCTGTGGATCGTGATGCAGGCCCGCCTGATTCAACAGATCACCGACCGCCTGCAGATCACTTTCGGTCATCGGCTCGATTTGCGCATCCGCACCGAGCGAGGCGATCGTGCCCCGCACATACAGAACGGCTTCGTAGAGGGAGTCCCCCAGGGCCTGCCCGGCGTTACCGCAAATCACCATCCGACCTGCCTGCGCCATAAAGGCGGAGAAGCTTCCGACCGAGCCACCCACAACGATGTCACCTCCCTTCAAGGAGATCCCGCAGCGCAGTCCCGCATCGCCCTCGATTACCAACAATCCACCATGAGCCGAAGCGCCCGCTCCGTTCGAGGCAAAACCAGCCACATGCACCCGACCACTCATCATGTTTTCGGCGACACCCGTGCTGGCACTGCCCTCGATCCGGACATGGGCTAGCTGATTCATGCCGGCTGCGTAATATCCCGCATGGCCATGAATCGTGACCTCCACGGGGGCATTGAGGCCAACCGCGATGTTGTGGGCCCCATCCGGATTGTGAATCTCCACGCGACAACCCACGAGCGATTCGGGCGGGCCATGCAGGCGTTGATT
>RFPW01000458.1 GCA_009925965.1 Betaproteobacteria bacterium | reverse complement strand
GCACTCACCGCAATCGATTGATCGATCCGGGAAAATCCGCGGTCCAGGAGCCCCGTATCAAGCCGCATGGGATGGGATTTTTCGGCCTCAATACAGATGCGGTCCATGGCCAGAACCACATCCACAGGATAATTACCCGCAGCTGTTTCAGCCGAGAGCATGACCGCATCGGTGCCGTCCAACACCGCATTCGCGACATCTGACACCTCGGCCCGGGTCGGCACCGGTGATTCGATCATCGATTCCATCATCTGGGTCGCGGTGATCGTAAATCGGTTGAGTTCGCGCGCCATCCGGATGATGCGCTTCTGCAGACCAGGTACTGCAGCATCGCCGACCTCGACCGCCAAATCGCCGCGTGCCACCATCACACCATCACTGGCCTCAAGGATGCTGGCCAACTCGTCGATCGCCTCATAGCGTTCGATCTTCGCGATCATTTGCGCGCGCCCGCCGGCGGCCCGGGATAACTCGCGGGCCATGTACATATCGGCCGCAGTTTTGGGAAACGAAACCGCAATGAAGTCGGCGTCAAATGCGACGGCCACCCGGATGTCGTCCATGTCCTTTGAGGTCAGCGCCGGCGCGGACAGCCCCCCACCCTGACGGTTAATCCCCTTGCGATTCGACAACAAGCCATTTTGCAACACCGTGCAGTGAATGGTGTGAGTGCCGACCTGTTCGACGCGCATCTTCATGCGACCGTCGTCGAGCAACAAGATATCGCCTGCGTGGACGTCGTCAATCAGTTCGGGATAGTCGAGGCCGACCCGTCCTTGATCGCCCAGCGTGCATTCAACGTCGAATATAAACCCGTCGCCCTCGCGCAGTTCAATCCGCCCCTGAGCGAACTTTCCGATGCGAATCTTCGGGCCTTGAAGATCGGCCAGGATGCCCACATCGCGCCCAAGACCCGCAGCAAGACGCCGAACGAGCGCCACACGCGCCGTATGTTCTTCGGCTGTCCCGTGAGAAAAATTCATCCGGACCACATTGACACCGGCCGCCAGAACCCGCT
>RFPW01000457.1 GCA_009925965.1 Betaproteobacteria bacterium | reverse complement strand
AGATGGGCTCGCGCCACGCCGTTCTGGCAAGCCTTCAACATGTGCTTCAGAGTGAACCTCAGGTCGTGTGCTAAGTAGTCACGCGCCAGAATAGCCTCGGCATCGGCCTCTGATATCTCCCGCAGAAGAGATCCGTCTTCCGCAGGGATTCCCACTTCAAGGTCGATAAAGATGATCTTTTCGGCATCAAGCGCAACCGCCGTCGCGACAGCCACATCTTCCATCGTCAGGTTCAGCGCTTCGCCAGTGGGTGAATAGCCCAACGGCGAGAGCGACACGATGCCACCCGAATTGAGCATGAAGCGAATCGCTTCGGTATCGACTTTGCGGACAAGTCCGGTTTGGGCGTAATCGATCCCTTCGATCACGCCCAAGGGGCGGGCCACCACGAGGTTGCCCGAAACGACGCGCATCGCCGAATAGGCCATGGGTGTATTGGGTAGCCCTTGTGAGAATGCGGCTTCCAGGTCGAGACGAATTTCGCCCGAGGCCTCTTTCAGACATTCGAGGGCAACTGAATCGGTGATCCGAATGCCGGTGGGGCCAAAGTGGGCTGGGGCGCCGCGTAGACGCAGTTGCTCTTCGACTTGCGGGCGGGCGCCGTGAACAACAACGATGCGCAAGCCCATTGCCGTGAGTAGCGAAATATCATGGACGAGTGCGTTGAGCCCACCCGCAATGACGAGTTCGCCCGGAAAAGCGACCACGAACGTTTTTCCCCGAAATGCATGGATGTACGGGGCCACCCCGCGAAGCCATGCGACGAAGGGGCCAGGATCGGCGGGAGATGGCAGGGTGCTCATGGCGCCTCGAGGTTCAAGGGGACCGATTATAATTGGCCTCTTGACTGCAACTGCCCGCCACCGCCGTTCTTTGCCTCGCCCCGCGCGAGTGCCTGCTGCTCCGCGCGCGCCTCTGCCTCCGCTGGTTTTCCCCGAGGCGTTGCCAGTGAGTTTGCGCCGCGACGAGATCGCGCGCGCGATCCGTGACTGTCCGGTGGTGATCGTGGCGGGTGAAAC
>RFPW01000456.1 GCA_009925965.1 Betaproteobacteria bacterium | reverse complement strand
AATTGACACCATTCCGAGTTACCTGAATCCGGCAGAGTTCCGGGCGCATATCATCTCGTCGCTGGCACGTTGGACCGAGATCAGCAATCAGCTTGATCTCAGGATGGATAGTTAGATGCTCCACACATCGCCATCATTCATCGCGGTCGTCAGTGGCCTGCTGGTCTTCGGCGCGTCTGGGATCATTCTGGGACCGATCAACGTCACCGGCGTTCAGACGCTGCTGGGCATCTGGCGCCAGCGAATGCGGGCTTCCGCTTAGTCTTACTGTGTCATAAACATCTTGCCCGATTCGGCGCGCATTTGTCAGCATCGAGATTCTTACTCGTGGAGGCGGGTTGTGGATCTCGAATTGAGTGCGCGGAGTAGCGAATCACGGCTGGCGGCCTATGTCGAGGTCATCACCTCGGCATTGGGGCACGCGGATCGCGTGGTTCCGTTCCAGTCGTATTGCGCTGGGCTGCTGCTGCCGGGCGATCGCAAAAGCGTCGAGCCGATGGCCGCACGCGTGCAACCCGCGCGGGTTCAGGCGGCGCACCAGTCGATGCATCACTTCGTGGCGAAGTCTGACTGGTCCAACGATGCGGTGCTTGCAGCCGTGCGCGCCCGTGTCCTGCCTATCATCACGCAACGCGGCCCGATCCGTGCGTTGATCATCGACGACACCGGCATACCGAAGAAGGGCAAGCACTCCGTCGGTGTGGCGAGGCAATATTGCGGGCAACTCGGCAAACAAGACAATTGCCAGGTCGCGGTGAGCCTGTCGGCGGCCAATGACCATGCCAGTCTGCCGATCGCGTATCGCCTGTATTTGCCCCACGAATGGTGCGACGATCCGGCCCGACGAAGCCAAGCAGGCATACCGGACGACATCGCCTTCCAGACCAAGCCGCAGATCGCTCTGGATCAGTTGCGGGGCGCCGTCGCCTCCAGGATCGATGCCGCGGTCGTATTGGCCGACGCGGGCTACGGTAATGACACTGACTTCCGCGACGGCATCACCCAGATCGGTCTGCCCT
>RFPW01000455.1 GCA_009925965.1 Betaproteobacteria bacterium | reverse complement strand
TTCAGCGAGATTGAAGTCGCCCGAATCATGGGCTGGTCGAGCCTGCGGATGATGATGCGCTACGCCTCTATTCGCGGCGAGGACTTGTCGGCGCGTCTGGGCTAGATCACCGGCAGCAGAGGCGGCACCTTGCGGGGTTTGCCACGCTGCGTCACGGCTAATGTTCGCACGTTGCTCTCAGGCTTGGCCCGCGCCATCTCGTTGAGCGCGTCCAGCAGCGCCTGACGCGGGTAAATCCACGACCGCCCCGGCTTGATGCCCGGCAGCTTGCCGACCCGCGTCCACTCTTGCACCGTCTGGACGTGGCAATGCAGCAGCTCGGCTACCTGCTCGTCGGTCAGGATGTCTTCGCTCATGGCGCGGTCATCCATTGGCTAATTTTGCGCTCAAGCCAATCGCCTCCGGCGAAGTTTTCAGCCAGCGCACTAAAGTCGTCGGCGTCGATGGCCAGGTCAGCCATCCACCAGTCACCAAACTTGCGCGATGACACTTCCCGCGCTGCTAGAAGGGCGAATCGATCATGACGCGGGTCGTTGCGGATGGTCCCGACCAAGCCCACGACGGTCGATGTTGGGCCTTCCACAATCTGGATGAACTCCTCTTTGTGATGCACTAGCACACCCGTGACGCCAATCTGGTGATTAGACGCTCTGGCGTGTTCCAGCATCGCGTTAAGGCCGTCTTGAGACATGAGTGATCGGCTGCGATAGATGGCGCGGTGCAGCGGCGGGTGACACTCAAGGTGCTGCTGGCAAGCCAAGATAGCCGCAGCTTTAACAGACTCGTCGCCCTCTAGCGCCTTTAGAGCCAGCTCACAAATCCAGCGCGTGTCGTTCATTTGCCCGCCATCCCGCTCTTTGCCGATTCAAGGCATCGGCTGCACACCCAGCGACGCGACGACTTCGTGGGCTTCCACGCGCCGCCTTTCTCAAGCGAACTATATTTGCGGCAGGACGAACAGAACCGCTCGCCGGTCGCCCGCTCTTGCGCAATCTTCGCCTGTCCGTGCGTCGATGTCGG
>RFPW01000454.1 GCA_009925965.1 Betaproteobacteria bacterium | reverse complement strand
TCGATGCCATGCGCATCATGATCCCAGCCGGACCCGGTGGTGGTTTTGACCAAACCGGGCGTAGCCTCGGCGCGGCTCTCCAGTCTGCGGGTCTGACCAAAAGCGTGCAGTACGAAAACAAGGGTGGTGCCGGCGGCACGATCGGTCTCGCGCAATTCCTCAACACCGACAAAGCCAGCCCAAACGCACTGATCGTCGCTGGCCTCGTCACGGTCGGCGCGGTCCACCTGAACAAGACCCCGGTTTCGCTGTCAAACGTCACCCCAATTGCCCGCCTCCTCGCCGAAGCCAATGTGATCGCGGTGCCAGCAGCCTCCAAGATCATGAATATCCGCGACCTGATGGCGGCAATCAAAGCCAACCCGGGCGCTGTGGCGTTTGCTGGCGGATCGGCCGGCGGGGTTGATCATCTGCTGGCTGGACTGGTCGCGCGCGAATCCGGCGCCGACCCCTCCAAAGTCAATTACGTCGCTTACACCAGCGGCGCAGAAGCGGTTGCGGCGTTATTGGGCGGCCACGTTGCCGCAGGGATCTCGGGCGTGGGCGAATTCCTGCCCCACATCAAGTCCGGTCGCCTGCGTGCACTGGCCGTTTCCAGCGCTCAGCGTCTGCCCGATGTCGCAGTGCCCACCCTGCGCGAACTCGGAGTCGACATCGAATTGGTGAACTGGCGCGGCGTCTTCGCCGGACCCGACATTACCGAAGCCCAACGCGACGCGTTGATGCGGGCGATCGATGCCGCTGTTAAGACCCCATCCTGGAAGCAGTCCCTCGACAAACTGGAATGGCTTGAGTTCCATCAATCAGGCAAGGAATTCGGCCCGTTTATCGTGGCAGAACAAAAGAGGGTCGGCGCCATTGTGGACTCGTTGGGTCTTGCCAAAAAGTGAGTGCCCCGGGAACACCCCGAGCACTCTTAGCCGACCTCGCAATGCCAATCGCCCTCGGCGGGGGCGGACTTTTCGTTGTACTTCAGGCCCAGGGAATTGCCGCAGCGGGTGGCTATTCGCCGGTGGGCCC
>RFPW01000453.1 GCA_009925965.1 Betaproteobacteria bacterium | reverse complement strand
GCGATGCCAGCCACGCGTGAGCGCGTCTGGCGTGCCGCCCACGGACATGGCTGATCCAAAGGAGAATGAACCATGTACACGTTTGACTACAAACGCCCGGCCGCGCAGGCCGACGCTACCGCCGCCTTTCACGGTGACGCCCGCTATCTGGCCGGTGGTCAGAGCCTGATTCAGGCGATGAAACTGCGGATGTCCTCGGCCGAGACTCTCATCGATCTGGGCGCAATCGAAGGCTTGCACGGCATTCACCTCGACCACGGCGCGGTGGTGATCGGGGCCATGACCAAGCATTCGGAGGTTGCCGCCTCTGACGTCGTGCGCAAGGCAATCCCTGCGCTGGCCGATTTGGCTGGTGGCATCGGCGATCAGATGGTCCGTAACCAGGGCACGCTGGGCGGCTCGATTGCCAACGCCGACCCAGCCGCTTGCTACCCCTCCGCCATCGTGGCGCTGGGGGCTACGGTGCATACCAATCAGCGCAAGATCCCTGGGGCCGATTTCTTTACCGGAATCTACGAGACGGCATTGCATGCGGGCGAACTGATCACCGCGGTCAGCTTCCCCGTCCCAACCCGTGCGGCCTATGTGAAGTTCAAGCAACCCGCATCGCGTTTCGCACTGGTTGGCGTGTTCCTCGCCCAGACGGCCGATGGGGTTCATGTGGCGGTGACGGGTGCCAAAGGCAGCGTGTTCAGGGCCACCCAGATCGAGGCGGCGTTGAATGCGAGCTACACGCCCGAGGCCGCCAAGGCAGTGCATTTGCCCACGGACGGAATCAACAGTGACCTGCACGGCACTGCTGAATATCGGGCCGCGATGATTAGCGTGATGGCCGGACGCGCCGTCGCGGCGTCGCTCGGACACTAAGCTTCCCGCGCCACTTATCGGCGGCTCTGGCATACGTGCCGGGCCGCCGTTTTTATTTTTTCAGCCTGTTTTTGAGTCGGATTTATGAACATGAGCGAAGTCGCCCTGCCAGCGACCGTCGATGAGGTCATCGCGGGTCTGGCCCAGCGTAACTA
>RFPW01000452.1 GCA_009925965.1 Betaproteobacteria bacterium | reverse complement strand
CGTCGCCCGCCTTAACCGGCTGGTTGTCCTGCACCGCAATTTCAACCACTACCCCTGCGATACGGGTTGAGACGGGTTGCACGTGTCCACTGACCACGGCGTTATCCGTGTCGGCAAATCGGGAGGCATGAAGCCAAAGCCGAATGCCGAAAGTCGTCGCGCCTGCAAGAACGATCGTCGCGATGATCAATAACCGCCATGGAAAGGGGCGGCGCTGGGTGGATTCTGGGTTCAGCAGTTGTTCGGGTTTTTGAGCTTGCATGTCCGCAGTCTAACGGACACCCGGGAAAACCCAGGGGTGGCTTCTCAGATGATCGCGTTTGATCAGGTGCGCGATTCTCATCGAGGCCTCTCGACAAAAATGCGTCCGGGACTCAGAAGCTTCAGGGCCTTGGATTCAAGGTTTTGCAACTTCGTGAGTGCGAACTGTTTCGTTTGTACTCTCCAAGAGAACTCGCGGTTGTAGCGGGGATGGTCGAGATCCGATCGATCCGTGCGGGCGAGCGAATTTTCGTTGAAGGGGACACTGCCGACTGGTTGGCGTTCGTCATTGAGGGGAAGTTTTCAATCACCAAACAGGGGGCTCATCAACAGCCGATCACAGTGTCCAGGGAATATCGAGGTCGCATCCTTGGCGAGATGGCCGTGATGGATGGGGAACCGCGCTCCGCAACCTGTACGAGCGCATCCGATGCCAGGTTTGCGATTGGTGGACAGCCTTGACTGAATAAGTCAGGTGCGGCCCAGACCGGCATTCGGCGCTAGCGTGGGCGCTTAAATTTGGTGGGTCGGGAGGGACTCGAACCCTCGACCAACGGATTAAAAGTCCTTGCGTATCGGTGTTGACCTAGGTCGATGGATGTTGGTCCAACCTGTTTTTATCTATCTAAAACAGTAGTTTATGGTTTTTTGCCATTGACTGCCGTTGATTGATTTCGATAGAATTCTGTTACATAAGCCGTTACATGGCGACGTTCGGATTCTGGAGGACTCGATGTCACGTGTCAGTTTCACTGCGAAGCGTG
>RFPW01000451.1 GCA_009925965.1 Betaproteobacteria bacterium | reverse complement strand
TACGATGCCCGCCCCGAAACCAGCCCCGTAAAAGCTCGTGGCAACAGCAGCAATGTGCGTGAGCCGCGTCACCCCCATTGAAGGCGAATTGCCCGCAGGGATCCCGGGGGCCGCAGCAACCAGACACTCCGTCGCGCCAAGGGGCACATCGGCAGGCGTCGTGAGCGTTTCATCGAACACCGTCACGCCCGAGGCGCCGCCGCAGACACGGAGCACGACCGGGCCCCGAAACTGGCCGGTCTGCAGACTGCAATTGCCCGAGCCATCCGTCAACGACGTGGCGAGGAACGCCACCGACACGCCATCAAACGCATCACACTTGGCGCCGAGACCGAACGCGCCCTTGGCAGGCGTGACGAGTAACGTGAGTCCGGGTACTTCGTCACCGTCATCTCCCGACCATGAGCACGCGCCCAAAGATAACGAGCGCGCGACCGCAGAAGCCAAAGCCGAGAAGCCGCTCAAAGCCATGTTCAGGTGAGCTTCGACACCCCCGAATACACCGCCAACGTTGACGGCCTGGGGACGCTACGCTTGCTGGAAGCCATCCGAATCCTCGGACGCGAGAAGACCACCCGCTTTTACCAGGCATCCACCAGCGAGCTCTACGGCCTGGTGCAGGAAATCCCGCAGCGCGAAACAACGCCGTTTTATCCCCGCAGCCCCTACGCGGTCGCCAAGCTCTACGCGTACTGGATCACGGTGAATTACCGGGAAGCCTATGGGATGTATGCGTGTAATGGCATCCTGTTTAATCACGAGAGTCCCCTGCGCGGCGAGACCTTTGTGACCCGGAAAATCACCCGTGCGCTGGCGCGCATTCACCTGGGCCTGCAAGAATGCCTTTTTCTGGGCAATCTCGATGCGCTGCGTGACTGGGGCCACGCCCGAGACTATGTTGAAATGCAGTGGCTGATGCTGCAGCAGGAACGGGCGGAAGATTTTGTGATCGCGACTGGTCAACAGGTTAGCGTGCGCACCTTTGTGGACACAGCAGCCGCTGAGTTGGGCGTGCGGATTGACTGGTA
>RFPW01000046.1 GCA_009925965.1 Betaproteobacteria bacterium | reverse complement strand
CGCACAGTTAAAGATTCAAACGGGGCGTTTAATCGGCGATCGAATTGAGGTGCTTGGAGGGCTTCCCGCGGGGGCTCGGGTCGTCGCAAGCGGCGCTGCATTTCTCAATCACGGGGACCGCGTTCGTGTCGTGACCGCGCCATGATCAACGTCTCCTCCTGGTCGATCCGGAATCCGATTCCGGCGGTGATGTTGTTTGTTTTATTGACCATTGCCGGCCTGCTGGCGTTTGGTTCAATGAAGATTCAGAACTTCCCGGATCTGGATCTCCCAACCATTTCGATCACTGCCGTTTTGCCCGGAGCGGCACCGGCGCAACTCGAGACGGATGTTGCCCGCAAGCTCGAGAATGCGGTTGCACCGTTGCAGGGGCTTAAGCATATCTATACCAAGGTTCAGGACGGTACGGTCACCGTCACGACCGAGTTCCGCCTCGAAAAGCCGGTTCAGGAAGCGCTCGATGAGGTGCGTTCCGCGGTGCAGGGAGCCCGTGCCGATCTGCCCGCTGAGATGCGTGACCCGATTTTGCAAAAGATTAATCTGGCGGGTACGCCGGTCCTGACCTATACCGTGCAATCCGCGGCGATGGATGAGGAGGCCTTGTCCTGGTTTATCGACAACGACATCACTCGAAAACTGTTAGCAGTCCGCGGGGTCGGTGCGGTGAATCGGGTCGGCGGCGTGTCGCGCGAAATCCGGGTTTCGATTGATCCCATCAAATTACAGGCACTTGGACTGACCACGGTCGAAGTATCTCGGCAATTGCGTCAGGTTCAGCAGGAGGCCTCGGGTGGTCGTGCATCACTCGGTTCTGGCGAGCAACCCTTGCGGACGTTAGCGACGGTCAAGACCGCGGAAGAAATCGCCCGTATCGAACTGGCGCTCGCCAGCGGACGTCATATCCGGCTCGATCAGATCGCTCAGATCAGCGATACGTTTGCCGAGCGACGCGCCAGTGCCCTCCTGGACGGGAAGTCTGTCGTTGCATTTGAAGTCGTGCGAAGTCGTGGTGAGAGCGAGGTCGCTGTCGGCGCCGCGGTACGCGTTGCCCTGGATCAATTGCGCCAGCAACGTCCTGACATCACCCTGAACTTGGCATTTGACTTCGTGACCCCGGTTGAAGAGGAGTACGAGGGCTCTCTCAAGCTGCTCTACGAGGGTGGCATTTTGGCGGTGATCGTGGTGCTCATCTTTTTACGAGATTGGCGCGCAACGCTGGTTTCGGCCGTTGCGCTCCCACTCTCGGTCATTCCCGCCTTTATCGGCATGGCTTATCTGGGATTCTCGATCAATGTCGTCACGCTTTTGGCGCTCTCATTGGTGATTGGGGTCTTGGTGGACGATGCGATCGTAGAAGTCGAAAACATCGTTCGACATTTGAGAATGGGTAAGACGCCATACCAGGCCTCAATGGAAGCGGCCGATGAGATTGGACTGGCGGTCATTGCGACCACCTTCACCTTGGTTGCGGTGTTTTTGCCGACGGCGTTTATGAGTGGCGTGCCGGGCAAGTTCTTCAAGCAGTTTGGCTGGACGGCCTCACTAGCGGTGTTTGCCTCGTTGGTGGTGGCGCGGGTACTAACGCCGATGATGGCTGCTTATTTGCTTAAACCCCTGGAGGGCGCACATCGTGAACCTTTCTGGATGAGGCCGTATCAGGCCTGCGCCGCTTGGTGTCTGCGCCATCGATTCATTACGATGGCCCTCTCGGGGGCGTTCTTCGTGGGGTCGATTGCTCTGATTCCGCTCTTGCCGACTGGGTTTATTCCACCCGACGATAATTCTCAGACCCAGGTCTATGTCGAACTCCCGCCGGGCAGCGTACTCGGCCAGACCTTGGCTTCAGCTGAGGACGTGCGCCAGCGTGTGGCGGCGGTCAAACATGTCCGTAGCATCTACACGAGCGTGGGCGGCGGTAGCGCTGGCGGCGATCCATTTGCGCCCGCTGGGGCTTCTGAGGCCCGCAAGGCGACGTTGACGATCCAGTTGGACCCGCGCGGTGAGCGGCCCCGCAAACAGGCGATTGAGAACGCGATCCGTTCTGCCATTGAACCCGTCCCGGGTATCCGAACCAAGGTCGGACTGGGTGGGTCTGGCGAAAAGTATGTGCTCGTCCTGACGGGTCAAGACCCGCTAGCCCTGCAACAGGCGGCGCAATCGGTCGAGCGTGACCTGCGCACAATCCCCGGTTTGGGCAGCATCGCATCGACGGCAAGCCTGATACGCCCTGAGCTGGCGATTCGCCCTAATCTGGCCCGTGCTGCCGATCTCGGGGTGACCCCTGCAGCGATCGCCGAGACCCTGCGGGTCGCCACGCTGGGCGATTACGACACCGTACTGGCCAAGCTCAACCTTTCCCAGCGTCAGGTCCCGATTGTCGTCCGACTCGATGATGCGGCCCGTAAAGACCTTTCGGTACTCGAACGCTTGGCCGTTCCAGGAAGCCGCGGGCCGGTGATGTTAGGCCAGGTGGCCACGCTCGAGATCACGGGCGGTCCAGCCGTGATCGATCGATATGATCGGCAGCGTAATATTAATTTTGAGATCGAACTGTCCGGTCAGCCGCTGGGCGATGTCACCAAGGCAGCGATGGCGTTACCATCGATTCAGACCCTACCCGTTGGGGTCAAGGTGGTCGAGATCGGTGACGCTGAAGTCATGGGTGAACTCTTTGCCAGTTTCGGCCTGGCGATGATGATCGGCATCCTTTGTATCTATCTGGTACTGGTCCTTTTATTCAAAGGCTTTCTACATCCGTTCACGATTCTGGCTGCATTGCCGCTCTCGCTCGGGGGCGCCTTCGTCGGATTGCTGCTCGGTCAGAAGAGTTTCTCGATGCCGTCACTGATCGGCTTGATCATGCTGATGGGAATCGCGACTAAAAACTCAATTCTGTTGGTGGAGTACGCGATTGAGGCTCGCCGGGGCAATGACGGGCAAGACGGCCGGCCGGTGGTTGCTGGGATGAGCCGCTTTGATGCCCTGATGGATGCCTGCCACAAACGCGCCCGACCGATCGTGATGACGACCATCGCGATGGGGGCCGGCATGATGCCGATTGCGTTTGGGTGGGGCAGCGCCGATGCGAGTTTCCGGTCGCCGATGGCGATCGCCGTGATCGGTGGTCTGATCACCAGTACCCTGCTCAGCCTGCTGGTCGTCCCGGTGGTTTATGCGTTCCTCGATGACATTGGCGAGTTCACCGTGCGGTTGCTGCGTCGCGCACGTTCATGAGTTTTAGCAGGCGCCGCGAGAGTGTGTCTCGTCTGTCGCTGCCCCCTTTTGTCAATGAAATCACGCTAAGCTAAACTTGTACTATAAACGGTACAAGTAAAGGATCGGTCTTATGCGAGTCATCAGTTTTTCTGAAGCGAGGGGCAGTCTCAAGGGCGTGATCGATCAGGTCATCGCGGATGCTGACTATACGATCATCGCGCGGCGAGATGCGCCCGATGCGGTGGTCATGTCACTGGATACATTCAACGGGCTGATGGAAACGGTACACCTGCTGAAGTCCCCAGCCAATGCTGCCCATTTGGCCCGCTCGGTGGAGCAGTATCGCCAGGGCCAGGTTTTAAACCAAGACCTCGTCGATGCCGATTGAGGCGACGCCACTTAGGCTTTCTTGGTCCTTGGCCGCTTGGGAGGACTACAACTATTGGCAGGGTCAGGACAAGAAGACCTTAAGGCGCATCAACGCTTTGATCGGGGATACGTTGCGACATCCGTTTGAGGGTATCGGTAAGCCTGAACCTTTGAAAGAAAACCTTTCAGGATTTTGGTCGCGTCGCATTGATGACGCGCATCGCTTGGTTTATTGCGTGGATGGTGAGTCGCTAGTCGTTATCGCTTGTCGGTATCACTACCAGTGACATCCGCAGGGCTAGCGAAGCGCAACTGAAAAGCCCCGCTGGACCGCTGGCCGCGCCATCATCGTTTCGTACCAACGCTCGACATTGGGGAAGTCGCTCAGGTCGACCTGATGGCGTGGGTGACGCCAGGCCCAACCCAGAATCGCGAAGTCTGCGATCGACAGTTCGTCAGCAAAAAAAGCGTGGTCGGCCAGGCGATCGTCCATCACCCGGTAGAGGCGCCGCGTTTCGGCCATAAAACGCTGCAGTCCGTAGCGCTTGTCTTCTTCGTTTGCGAGACCAATGAAATGATGCACCTGGCCGGGCATCGGTCCAAAGCCGCCCATCTGAAACATCAACCACTCCAGCATCGCGATTCGTCGCGCCGGATCGCTGGGAATGAATTGCCCGGACTTCTCGGCCAGATACAACAGGATTGCGCCGGATTCAAAGACGCTAATGGGCGCGCCATTCGGGCCATCGGGATCGATGATCGCAGGGATTTTGTTGTTCGGGCTGATACGCAGGAACTCAGGCTTGAACTGGTCATCTTTGGTGATGTTGATCACTGTGACCGTGTAGTCCAGGCCCATTTCCTCTAGCGCGACCGAGATCTTGCGGCCGTTCGGCGTGTCAAATGCGAAAAGCTGAATGGTCATTGGAGCGCTCTCCCATTTCGGTCTGGATCAATAACCCGCGGCATGGCCGTCGCGGCGCGAATCGCTCGCAGCCACATAGCCGTCCTCAAGATCGTCGGAGCATTTCCAGATGAACTGGCCGCTGCCGTAATCCATGTAGGTGTCGGCGATCGGCTCGAAGCGGTGGCCCAGGGCTTGGAGTCCTTCCTGCAAGTCGTGATGCATGGTGTATTCAAAGTCTACGGCGAGTCCATTGCTCACCTTCCAGCGTGGCGCATCGCAGGCCGCCTGTGGCTGCTGGCGATAGGTCAGCATGCGGACCAGCGTCTGCAAATGGCCCTGGGGCTGAAGATTGCCCCCCATCACGCCAAAGCTCATTTGCGGGTGCATCTTGCCATCGACGGTTTTCGTTAGGAAACCAGGAATGATGGTGTGAAATGGACGCTTACCGCCTGCAACCACATTGGGGTGCTGGGGGTCAGTGCTGAAGCCATAACCCCGGTTTTGCAGGCTGACACCGGTGCCCGGAACGACAACGCCACTGCCGAAGCCCATGTAATTGGACTGTATCAGGCTGACCATCATGCCGCTCTCATCCGCGGCGCTCAGATAAATTGTGCCCCCGCCTGGTGGGGTGCCATGCTGAAAATCGCTCGCGCGATCGGGTTTGATCAGCTTCACCCGTTCACTCAGGTAGGCATCGCTCAGCAGATCGGCCGCGCTCACCTGAGTCATTGAGCGTCCATCAGCGACCCAGCGGTAGGTGTCGGCAAAGGCGAGCTTCATGGCTTCGATTTGCAGGTGCTGTGACTCCACACTGTCGGGGGCGTACTGCGCCAGATTGAGCTTGTTGAGCATGCCCAACGCCATCAGGGCTGCGATCCCTTGTCCGTTGGGAGGGATTTCGTGGACGGTGTAGCCGGCATAGTCCTTGTGAATCGGGGTGACCCACTCGGGGTGATATCCGGCGAGGTCGGCTGCTGTCATGCTGCCGCCATTGGCCTGCGAATGCGCCGCCAGCATCGAAGCGACCTCGCCGCGATAGAACGATTCGCCGTGAGAGGCTGCTATTTTGCGTAAGGTTGCTCCGGCTTCAGCGAATGTGAAGCGCTCGCCGGGGGTCGGGGCCCGTCCAAATGGCATAAAGGCCTGAGCGAACCCAGGCAGGGACTGCAGGGCGGGAATCTGCCGAGCCCATTTGTCGGCCACGATCACACCGACGCCATGGCCGCGCTCGGCGAGTTCGATCGCGGGTTCGAAGAGGTCTCCGAAGGGCAGCCGACCGAATTTTTTTGAAAGTGCGGACCAACCCGATACGGCGCCCGGTACAGTCACCGAGTCCCAGCCGCGCATCGGAATGTTGCCGTTGCTATGCTTCTGAAAATAATCAGGATTCCAGGCGGCGGGCGCGACCCCGGACGCATTCAGTCCGTGTAACTGATGCCCGTCCCAGACGATCGCAAAGAGATCGCTACCGAGGCCATTGGAGACCGGTTCGACGATGGTCAGCGCGGCCGCGGTGGCGATGGCGGCATCGACGGCGTTGCCGCCCTTGAGCAGAATTCGTACTCCCGCCTGAGAAGCGAGCGCCTGGGAGGTCGAGACGATATTGCGCGCCATCAGGGGCGTACGAATTGTCGGGTAGGGGTTGTGCCAGTCAAAATTCATGGGGAAATCCGTTCTATTTCTGATAGGGAGTTATTGGCCTTTGAAGTCGCCCGCAAGCGCCTTCACGAAGGCGTTCTGGTCGACCAACTTCCGCCATGCCGCGAGTGCCTTTTCTGGGGTGACCTGGGCAATCGCTTCGTCCACCGCCTGATCAATCAGGAAGGTTCGTCCCAGATACGCGTTGGTAGCCAGCGTCGCTGCCAGGCTGGGGTCCTGGGCCCGAGCCAGGCGGCGGAAATTCAGGATGCCCTCCCGTGCCTCCTTAACTTCAGCGGCCGTAAAACCGTCTTTTATGACCCGCGCCAGTTCCTCCTCAAATGCCCGTTCAACGCGAGCCCGGTTGCTGGGGGCAAAGATCGCGCTGCCATTAAAAAGCGAGGCAGATTCAAAGGGGTTGAACGCGACCTGGGTACGGACGTCGTAGCTCAAGCCCTCGGTTTCGCGAATCCGAGTCCACAGGCGGGAGTTACCGGCGCCTCCGACAATGAAATTGGCCACAAGTAGCGCAGCCTGCTCAGGATCGAGTTCGCGAATCGGCAGTGGCAGGCGCATCGCGATAACGGCATTCTGCTTGTCCGGGGTTTCCAGGACTTGACGCATTGGCGTCAGGGCAACCAAGGGGCGAGGCGCCCGCTCGAATGTGGTCTTTGAGGCCCAATCCCCAAACGCTCGTTTAAGCGCGGCATTGACCGCCTGTTCGTCGATTGCGCCGACCGCTGAGAACTGAGCGTTCGACGCTCCAATGAACTGACGATGCACGTCGCGGATCTGCTCAATGTTGACGGCTTTCAAGTCGGCCACGAGTTCATCGAAGGTCCTGGCGGCGCGCAAATCTCCAGTCGGGTAAGGGTTACCGTAGCGCTCCAGAATGTTTGAGACCAGCGCCTGGGGCTCTTTGCGGGACTGCTCGATCCCGGAAAGCGCTTGCTGTCGGGCCTCTTCGAGTGCGCTCTCTGGCAGCACTGGATTGCGCAAGAGATCGGCGACGAGTTCGATCGCACCCACAAAATTTGCCCGAGTGGATTGAATGCTGACGCTGATTGACTGCGTGTCGCCCCGAATACTAATCGTGCTTTTAAGGGCGGTCTGACGGTCTTGAACCTGCTGACGCGAGAGGCTGGTCGTTCCCTTATCGAGCAGGGCTGGCAATAGGGTCGCTGCGGTGCGTCGTCCCATCAGGCTCTGAACGGTTCCGAATCTCAGAACGAGTTGAGCGTCGACAATGTCGCCTCGTTTTTCCTTGGGCAGGAGCGCGACTTTTAGCCCTGGAGCGATCTCAGAGCGTCGGGTGCGCCGTTCAATGTTTTCGGGAGTGGATTCGAAGGCCGCGACAGTGGCTGCGGCTTCGGCGGGTTTGAAGGTCGACAACTGAGCAGGCAGATCGATTGCCGCCGGGTTGGGCGCACGGGCCGGCTTCTCGGTCGGCAGGTAAAGTGCCATCGTCCGGTTATCGCGCAGTAGCCACGTGGCCGAAACTCGGTTGATTTCAGCGGTTGTCACGACCTTGATGCGGTCGCGCAGCAGGAAAAACAGGCGCCAATCGCCGAGGGAAACATACTCCGAGAGTGCAAGGCCGACTTGTTCAGGATCGGTAAAGCGCCGATCCCATGAGATGAGCCAGTTTGCCCGCGCCCGACTGACCTCGTCCTCTGTGAACGGCGATTTTTCGATCGACTCAAGGACATCGACGAGCGCTGACTGGGCTGCCTCCACGGACTGCCCCGGCGCCAGTTGAGCGCCAAAGATCGCTACGCCCGGATCAAATGCGCCGCGACTGAACCCAAACACATTGGCTGCCAGCTTGTTGTCAATCAAGCGCTGGTGCAATCGGCCCGCTGGATCGTCACTCATTAACAGGTCAATGAGTTTGAAGGCCGCCATGTCGGGGTGGGCCCCGGGTGGTGTGTGATAGGCCGCCAAAATCAGCGGCACGCCACCGACGCGCCGCACATTAACCTGACGCTCACCATCCTGAGTCGGATCCAGCGTGTAGTGCCTTGGCAGGGCCCGGGTCGGCGCGGGGATCTGACTAAATTCTGTCTCGATATGGGCCAGTACCGCGGCCCGATCAAACTTGCCCGAGACGATCAACGTCGCATTGTCGGGTTGGTAATAAAGTTTGTAAAAAGCCTTAAGGCGATCAATATCGACACCCTCGACATCGGCCCGGGCCCCGATGGTGCTCTTTCCATAGTTGTGCCACTGGTACATCGTCGCCAGCGTCTTTGAGAAAAGCACCTGAAACGGGTTGTTTTCGCCGCGCTCCATTTCGTTGCGCACCACGGTCATCTCACTATCGAGATCGGCTTTGGCGATGTAGCAGTTCACCATGGCATCGGCCACCCACGAGAGGTACCACCGCAGGTTGTCCTCGTTGGCGCTCAGGCTGGCGTAGTAGTTGGTTCGGTCGACGTTGGTGGTGCCATTGGCCCGCAAGCCTCGTTTGCTGAACTCGGCCCAGGCCGTCGGAAACCGTGGCGAGCCTTTGAACAGCAAGTGCTCGAGCAGGTGGGCCATCCCGGTCTCGCCATAGTTTTCGTGGCGCGATCCGACCCGATAGGTGATGTTGACGGTTGTCGTGGGCTTGGAGTCGTCAGGAGCCAGCAGGATCTGCAGCCCATTCGGGAGTCGATACTCTTCGATACCCTCCACGCTGCGCACAACCGTGGCTTTAGAGGAGACCGGCGAGGGGATCTGAGTAGGTATTGTCGATTGGGCCATCACGGTCAGTCCTGGCGTAGCGAGGGTGAAAAACACGAGGAGTGTCGAAGCCCAACTCATAAAAAATCTCCCCGAAATCGGTGCGGCGCGATGCAAAACAAAGAGTCTAACGCGATCGTCGGGAAGGGGCTGTGGCGAGTGGCGCGGCGGGCGGAGTGGTCAGCGGCGTGGTTCAAGGACCCGCCTGCTATAGTCAAAAAACCCCTATGGAGAATCCAATGAATCACGAATCCTTCGAACAAGGCCTGAAAACTCGCCGTGAAGTCCTCGGTAATGAGTATGTTGAGAATTCACTCAAGAATGCCGATGACTTCAACATGCCCATGCAGGAACTCGTCACCGAGTACTGCTGGCACGAGATCTGGAACCGGCCCGGACTTGACCGTAAGACCCGCAGCATCATCAATCTTTGCCTGCTGTCGGCGCTTAACCGTCCGCATGAACTCAAGGCGCATGTGCGCGGCGCGATCAATAACGGTCTGACCAAGGACGAGATTCAGGAAGTATTTTTGCAGGTGGCGGTTTATTGCGGCGTCCCGGCCGGTATCGACAGCTTCCGCAACGCCAAGGAAGTCTTCAAGGACATGGGTATTTAACCGCGCTGGAGATCTGATTTTGAAAGCACTGACGCTGGGGTTCGTCGGCTTGGGCCAGATGGGCCTGCCAATGGTGCGCAATTTGTTGCGCGCGGGTTTCGCGGTCAAGGGGTTCGATGTCCAACCCTCGGCTTACGAAGCGTTATCGGCGGAGACCGGGTTTGCGGTGGCCGAGTCCGTGGCCGCTGCGGCCAGGGGTGCGGACATCATGATTCTGATGTTGCCCGACAGCAAGGTCGTTGATCGATTGCTGTGGTCTGCGGAGGATCCTGCGGGGCTGGCGACTCAATTGTCCCCCGGGCAGATCGTGCTCGATATGGGATCTTCTGACCCGGTCTGCTCGCGTGAAAATTTCGCTCGCTTGCAAGCACTCGGTGTGGGCTTTGTGGATGCGCCCGTTTCCGGTGGGGTCAAGCGTGCGGTCGATGGCAGTCTTGCCATCATGATGGGTGGCGAGGTCGGCGAGGTCGAGCGGGTTCGTCCGGTCTTGCAGGCACTGGGCAAGACGCTCGTGCATGTGGGCGCTGCCGGCGCAGGGCATGCAGTCAAAGCCTTGAACAATTTCGTGTCGGCGTCGGGCTTGCTCGCGGTCTGCGAAGCGCTGGTCGCCGCTGAGAAGTTCGGCATCGATCCGCACCTGGTCAATCAGGTCTTCAATGCATCGACGGGCAAGAACAATACAACCGAGCATAAGGTTGAAAATTTCATGCTCTCGGGCGGATTCAACTCGGGCTTCGCCCTGAGTTTGATGCGTAAGGACTTGCAAACCGCCTTCGGCTTCATCGAGCGCATGGGCTCACCAGACGACTTCGCAAAGACCTGCTTGCAGGTCTGGCAGTCTGCGGAAGAGTCTTTGGGCCGCGGCGCGGACCACACCGAACTATATCGGCACGTACGCGGAGATTAAGTCGATGAAAACGTGGGACGCCTACGCAATGCGCTATGCCACCGTGCAGCGGCGGCGTCTTGAGAATTTCATCGTGCATGACCTGCATGATGATGCGACATCGATGGACTATTTTGTCTGGTTCCTCCGCTCAGGCGATGAAACCATTCTGGTCGATACCGGTTTCAGTGAGGCGGCGGCGCGCGCGCGTAAACGGACTTTTTTGCGGTGCCCGATTGATTCGTTGCAGGCGGCGGGCATCCAACTCGACGACATTCGCGAGACGGTCATTACGCACGCTCACTACGACCATGCCGGCAACACGCGCAAGCTGCTCAAGACGTCGTTCCATTTACAAGAACGAGAAATGGTCTTTGCGACGGGTAAGGAAATGCGCCACGCGTTTATGCGCCACGCCTACGACCCCGACGACGTTTGCGATCTGATTTATGCCAATTTTCAGGAACGTGTCGCGTTCCATGACGGTGCCTATGAGTTGCGGCCCGGCATTACCGTCCACTGGGTGGGTGGGCATACGCGCGGCCTCCAGATCGTGCGGGTCCACACCAAACGCGGCTGGATTGTTCTCGCCTCTGATGCGTCGCATTACCTCGAGAACCTGCGTAAGCGGTCGCCATATCCGATTGTGGCCGACACTGGGGAGATGCTGCGCGCGTACGAGCTCGTCGAAGAATTGGCGGAGTCTCCGGACCACATCATCGCGGGGCATGACCCAGTGACCCGATCACTTTACCGGGCGGCTGGGCCTGAAGGGTTGGAGATCGTGTCACTGACCGAACCGGTCTAGTAGCCGCCATCTAGAACCCATCTTTTAATTTGGTGGTATCGTAGGGCTGCATCGCTAGGGGTCCCGAAGCGTCGAGCGGTTGGTCACTAACCAACCGCTTCTTGAACCCATTCGAATGAATGGGCGGGTGAGAAAAACCCTTTGAACCTGATCGAGTTAAGACTTGCGCAGGGAAGCGTCGAACGACCTTCAAAGGGCCCTGGCCCTGCCGCTGGTTTCCATTCGTCGCTCCCCGCACGAAAGGAGGACCGGATGAAGCGTTTATATGTTCTGGCACGAAACTCCCGGCGAATTTCCTTGCCGAACCCCGTGGCCGCTTTAGCGCTAATCGGCTTGGCCACGACGCCTTTCATCGCGTGCGCCCAGACCAGTCAGCTTCCGGGCGTTCTGGTACAGGGCAAAGTGGACGCTGCCTTGCCGACCCGTCCGGTCAGTGCATTGTCCAGCCTGCTCGGCGAGGACTGGCTGACCCAACCGGTCTCATCGACCGTATTCGGTGAGCAACTAATTCGTGAGTCAGGTAGCCAGCGGCTTGCAGATGTTTTGCGGTTTGACGCATCGGTCGACGCGAACTACAGCCCACTGGGCTATACCGAGAACTTTCAGGTCCGCGGGTTTCCCGTCGATCCGATTTTTGGGTATCGGGTTAACGGCGTACCCGTGGTTGGAGAGTCGCCACTTGCCCTCGACAACAAGCGTGGGGTCGAAGTAGTGCGTGGCCCCTCAGGTGCCTGGGCGGGGGTAGGCACGAGCGCGGGCTTGATCAACCTGTTAACCAAGCGCCCGGATGATGTCCGCGAGGTCGGTTTGCGTGTCTCGAGCCGCAATAGTGTGGGATCGACCCTGGACTGGGGCGAGCGTTCAGCCTCAGGGGGGTGGCGCTTGAACGCCTCGGTCGACAGGCTGCGCCCGGATGCTCGTGGTGCCAATGGGGAGAGCCAACTCCTCGCGCTCGCGATTGATCGGGCGTTAACACCGACCAGCCTGCTTGAAGTCGATGTCGAAGTTCAGCGCCGCGAACAAATCACGCAACCCGGCAGCCAATTGCTTGGTGGAAAGGTCTTGCCGCCTATCACGCCGAACTCTGTTCTGGGCTTGTCGGACTGGTCGCGCCCGACGACGTTTGCATCCACCTTCGCGATGGCCCGACTCGCGCAGAAGCTTGACAGTGGCTGGACGCTGACGACCACCGCTTCGATCCATCGTGTTCAGACCGATGACCGTAGCAGTTTTCCGTATGGGTGCTCGGCCGCTTATGGGACTGCAGCGGGGGCTTACTTTTGTCCCGATGGCGGATTTACGCTTTATGACTTTCGCAGCCTTAGTGAAAGTCGCCAAACTACCTTCGCGGAAATGCGCGGTGCGCGCGAGGGCCAATGGCTTGGAATGCGCCATTTCGTTGGGCTCGGGTTGTCGTTGACGCAGCGTCAGACCCGGATGCCCGACTATGTTTTTGATGCAACTGATCAGG
>RFPW01000450.1 GCA_009925965.1 Betaproteobacteria bacterium | reverse complement strand
CTCGAAATCAAGGCGGCCTCACGCGATGCAGGGGTGCGGGCCAAGATTGCAGTGCTGGCGCATGACCGGCGGGTTGACCCGATCGGTACCTGTGTGGGTGTGCGTGGTTCGCGGGTTCAGGCGGTGACCGGAGAGCTTGCTGGAGAACGGGTGGATATCGTTCTCTGGAGCGAGGACCCCGCGCAATTCGTGATCGGTGCACTGGCGCCCGCGAACGTCAGTTCGATTGTGGTCGATGAAGAAAAACACGCGATGGACGTCGTGGTCGACGAAGACAATCTGGCCCTCGCGATCGGCACGGGTGGCCGCAATGTTCGGCTCGCCAGCGAGCTGACCGGTTGGCAAATCAACATCATGACGGCCGACGAGAGCCGCTCCAAGCAAGAGGGCGAGCGCTCGAGTCTGCGTGAGCGCTTTATTGATAGTCTGGATGTGGATCAGGAGGTCGCCGATATTCTGATCGATGAGGGTTTCACGAGCCTAGAGGAGATCGCGTATGTTCCGATCGCCGAAATGCTTGAGATCGAAGCATTCGATGAAGACACCGTCAATGAGCTGCGTAACCGCGCCCGCGATGTGCTGGTGACGCGTGCCATCGCGACGGAAGAGAAGATCGAGAGCCTCTCAGAAGATCTTCTTTCGCTTGAGGGCGTCGATCGCGAACTCGCGGCCAAGTTAGCCGATATCGGGATTCAGACGCGCGATGATCTGGCGGAGCTCGCCATCGATGAACTGATGGAAGCGACCCAGATTGAAGAGCAGGCTGGTCGTGAGTTGATCCTGCGCGCACGAGCCCATTGGTTCGCCGAAGAAGAGAACGCAGCCGCTGAGGCCGCTGTGGGTTCATCGGCTGATCACACCGGTGGTTCGAACGCTGCCACTGGCGCATAGGTCTTAAGGAACGGAATGGCTAGTATTAATGTTGAGAAATTTGCTGCCGAATTGAAGATGCCGACGGAAGTGCTGCTTGAGCAGTTGCGTTCCGCTGGTGTGCGCAAGGAGTCTGCGCAAGATGGTCTGACCGAGTCCGATAAAGC
>RFPW01000449.1 GCA_009925965.1 Betaproteobacteria bacterium | reverse complement strand
CAGGCGCAGCCGGACTGGTCCCCTGAATCCCGCGGGGACCCACCTTTAGCTCAGGGGCCCGGCGACCCCACCGGCGTTTTGACGCCGGCATCTGTCCTGATTCCGATTGTGCTGCGGTCAGCCTCACTCACGGTATTGCTCACCCGGCGCACGGCGCACCTGAGTGACCACGCGGGTCAGATCGCGTTTCCCGGCGGGCGCCGCGATCCGTCAGATTTGAGTCCGCAGCACACTGCCTTGCGTGAAGCCCACGAAGAGGTTGGTTTGACGCCAGAATACGTCGAGGTTTTGGGTCAGATGCCGGACTACCGGACGATCACCCAGTACGTGGTCACGCCCGTTGTTGCTTTGGTGCGGCCGGGTTTTAGCCTCGCTGTTGACCCCTTTGAGGTGGCCGAGGCGTTTGAGGTGCCGCTGGCCTACCTGATGAATCCGGCGAATCATCAACAGCGGACTGTTCCGGCTGGGCCGGAGGATCCTGGTGGGCGACGGTTTTGGGCGATGCCCTGGCAAGATAATGGCCAGGAATACTTCATCTGGGGAGCGACCGCGGCGATGTTGCGTAATCTGTACCAACTGCTCAGCGCCTGACGGAATTCGGTTGTGGGACTCCTTGCTCTTCTGTTCGCCCTTCTGATCGAGCAAGCCCGGCCCCTGCGCGCGGGCCATTGGGTCGATCTTCAATTCACCTGGATCACGGACTGGGTCCGACAGCACACTGATGCCGGGACCCGCGGGCATGGCCTGATGGGCTGGTGTGTCCTGGTCGGGTTATCGGTCGCGGGGGTGGGTTTGGTCCACTGGGGCTTGGGTCGTTTGCATGCGACGACTCAGTTCGCCTTTGACGTCCTCGTGCTCTACGGAACAATCGGTTTTCGGCGATTCAGTCAGGCATTCAGCGAGATTCAGGTGGCCCTGGCGGCGGGCGATACCGCTGGAGCGCGCGAGTCCTTGACGCGCTGGATCCGCGAACTCGATCCGGGCTTTGTAGCCAGTGCGGCGCCCGTCAGCGAGGTCTGCCGGGTGGCGATTGCCCATGCCCTGGTCGC
>RFPW01000448.1 GCA_009925965.1 Betaproteobacteria bacterium | reverse complement strand
GGGCCTGGCACCTGGTATCTGCACGGCTTATTTGGTTGACCCTTGAGTCAATAGCCCAGCACTGGATTCAGCCAGACCGAGCTCCTGGCCCGAGGCAGTCGACCGCGTCGGTAATCACACCATCGAGCCCCATCGATAACAAGGCCTGCGCCCGCGCCGCATCATTGAGCGTATAGGTCAACACCCGTAATCCTGCCGAATGCGCGAGAGCAATACGATCCGCATCCAGGCCGGCGTGCTGAATCACAATCGCCACCGCCGACAAACCCAGCGCTGTACGCAGAATCGCTTCAAACGGCGCTTCAAACGGCGCTTTCGCTGCAGCCCACCGCGACACATCCGCCAACAAGGCCCGCGGCAACCCGGGCGCGACGGCCTTGGCGGCTTCAAGCGCCGCCACCGAAAACGAGGACAACAGGGGCGGCGTCACCCCGCTCCACAGTCGGGCGGCAACGCTGGCGACCTGTTCGCCCGTCTGCGCCTCCAGGCCCTGGGCCGGTTTGATTTCAAGGTTGGCCAGCACCCCGCGCGACTGCATCCACTGCGCAACCTGGACCAGGGTCGGGACCGCTTCGCCCTCGAAAGCGGCCGAATGCCAGCGCCCGGCATCCAGCTGGCCAATCTGCCCGGCCGTTGCGGCCCAGACGGGCCCCTCGCCGTTTGTTGTGCGTTCCAGCGTTGCGTCATGCATCAGGACCGGAATCTGATCTGCCGTGATCTGGACGTCAAACTCGATCATCTGAAACCCATGATCAAGCCCGACCTGAAACGCAGCCAGTGTATTTTCCGGAGCCAGACGCCCAGCGCCACGATGAGCAATCCAGGATGGATAAGGCCAGGCGGTCTGAAATGCAGAATCAGCGGTCAAGCCCACCCGAGCCTGAAGCAGTAAATCAACATTGGGGTCAATAAGGGACATATTCAGATGTCACAAGAAGGGAAAAAACTTGTACATTTACGGGGCTTCAGATGCTCAGTCGACAGTATCTTCCATTCGCCCCATCAGACCTTCCGGTAATCGCGTCCAATGAGTGAGCCTATTCAGCCTA
>RFPW01000447.1 GCA_009925965.1 Betaproteobacteria bacterium | reverse complement strand
ACTGCGACTGGCGCCCGGCAGCCCAATGTCATCCTGATTGTTGCCGACGATCTGGGCATGAACGACATCACGCTCCATGGCGGTGGGATCGCAGGTGGCACCGTCCCGACCCCCCACATTGATTCGATCGCCCAGCAGGGCGTCAACTTTCGGGTCGGCTACTCCGGTAACGCCACCTGCGCACCCTCGCGCGCCGCGCTCATGACCGGACGCTACGCCACCCGGTTTGGCTTCGAGTTCACGCCCACCCCCCCGCAATTCATGAAGGTGCTGGGCAATTTTCGTCGGCCCGACCAATTGCATTCGCCGATCTACCATGCAGATCGTGAAAAGGACCTGATCCCTTACGAGGACATGGGCCTACCCACCAGCGAAATCACGCTTGCGCGACTGCTGCAGGGCTCGGGTTATCACACCGTGCACCTGGGCAAATGGCACCTGGGCGACAGCCCGCAGTTTCGCTCTTACGCCCATGGCTTCGACGAATCGCTTTCGCTTCAGCACGCCGCCTCGATGTTTCTTCCAGAAAATGATCCGAACGTGGTGAATTCCAAACAGGAATACGACCCGATTGATCAGTTTCTTTGGGCAGCCCACCCCTGGGGAATCCGGTTCAAAGACGGGGAGCCGTTTAAGCCGCCCAAGTACATGACCGACTACCTCACCGACGAAGCCGTCAAAGTCGTTACAGCCAACAAGAACCGGCCCTTCTTTCTCTATCTGGCCTACAACGCGCCGCACACCCCCTTGCAGGCAACCCGCGAAGACTACGACGCGCTCAGCCACATCACCGACCACACGATGCGCGTCTACGCCGCGATGATCCGATCGCTCGATCGCAACATCGGCCGCGTGCTGCAGTCGCTCAAGGACCAGGGTGTTGATGACAACACCTTAGTGATCTTCACCAGCGACAATGGCGGCGCGCACTACATCGGCATCGATGGCCTGAACACCCCGTATCGGGGCTGGAAGGCGACCTTCTTTGAAGGGGGTATTCGCGTGCCCTACTTCATGCGCTGGCCCGCCGCCATTCCGAAAGCGGTCAGCTATGGCGCACC
>RFPW01000446.1 GCA_009925965.1 Betaproteobacteria bacterium | reverse complement strand
CCCACCGCACCATTGCCGATCGTCGAATCCGTGAAGGCGATCGTCTTGCGGGTGGGGCTCCCAGCGTTGTTCGTGAGAAAAAGATTCGTGCCATCAAACTCCACCGAACCGAAAGCTGGTGTAGTCAGGCTGTTACCGGCGGTCAATTTCAGCGGGGCGGACGTAGTGCTTCCCGTAGGCAAAACCACCGTTCCCGTGAACGTCGGGCTCGCCAGAGGTGCCTTGAGTGCATCGTTGCCGTTGAGCTTGTTTATCGCGGTCAGAATCGTGTCCGCCGTGGTAATGGTGCCCGCGCCCGACGCATAACCCGTCAGCGCCTTGCCGGTGACCGTTGCTGCGGCGATCGCGGTCGCCGCCTGCGTTCCGGTCACATCTCCTGCTAGCGAGCCGCTAAAGCTCGTCGCGCTGGTCGCCGTTGTGGCGCTGGTCGCTGTCGTGGCGTTGCCGCTCAGCGACCCGCTGAACGAACCTGTCACCGTGCCGGTGAAGGTCGGACTGGCCAGCGGCGCCTTCAGATCCAGGGCCGTTTGCTGTGCCGTGGAGACTGGCTTGTTCGCATCCGAGGTGTTGGTCACGTTGCCGAGGCCCACCATAGACGCGGTGATTCCGCTTACCGTTCCCGTAAAGGTCGGGCTCGCCAGCGGCGCTTTGAGCGCATCGTTACCGTTGAGCTTGCCGATCGCGCTTAGGATCGAGTCGGTGGAGCTGATTGTTCCCGCGGCAGAGGCATAACCCGTCAAAGCTTTTCCTGTCACCGTGGCGGCGGAAAGCACGGTGGAACCTTGGCTGCCGGTTACGTCGCCGCTCAAAGAGCCGGTAAAACTAGCGGCACTTCCCGAGACGTTGCCAGTCACGTTGCCAGTCAAGTTGCCGCTGAACGTGCCGCTCGTCGTGCCGCCGAGCGTCAATCCCGAGGCGAGCTGGGAACTGCCCACCGCACCATTGCCGATCGTCGAATCCGTGAAGGCGATCGTCTTGCGAGTGGGGCTCCCAGCGTTGTTGGTGAGCAAGAGATTCGTGCCGTCAAACTCCACCGAACCGAAAGCTGGTGTAGTCAGGCTG
>RFPW01000445.1 GCA_009925965.1 Betaproteobacteria bacterium | reverse complement strand
CAAAAGCGGTGGCCGCATGGCCAGAGGGAAAGGACTGCGTCGTCAAGGCCGGCCCAAGGACGGTCACGAGGTCGCTCCCAAGCACGGCCAGGGGGCGCGGCGCACTGATGAGTGGTTTCGGAATATGAACGAACAAAGCGACCACCAGCAGGGTCGCGGGCACTGCGCTGACCGCAAGCGGACGCCGCCAATGCAGGGCTGTCAAAAGGGCCAACACGGCCGAAGTGTCTCCGGCCAAGGTCGCAAAAAGCCAGAACGGTGCTGAGGGGCCGCGAGCCAAACTGTTGAGGCTGCCAAACAGCCATCGATTGGTCTCCGGACTCAGCCAGAGTGCCAGTGCAAGTGCCAGTGCAATCGCGGCCGGAAGTGCTAGCCAGGGGTTTCGAAGGCGTGCCGTCGCAACCGTGAGAGCTTCATCACTCGGCACCTTCACTCGGTGGCCTTCCTCAATTTCAGCAGCGACACATCCGCACGTTCGTAGATCACCTCCTCGACGGGGGCGATCTTGACCAAGTCCTCGCGACGCCTGGTTTTGGTCAACACGGTTTCGCCCGGGCGGGGATCTCGCCGCTCGACCCGCGTCGCCGCGAGTACGGCGAAACTGGGTATGTCGATACCCCACATCACCACGTCGAGCCGCCGGGTCGCAGCGCGTTCCGCGGCCTCGACCACGGGACGTTGAATCGCTTGAACGGTGCCACCGACCAGACCTGGACCAAGAACGACCATGCATACGATGGATGCCAAAGCCCAGGCGAACTCGCCGTTGGCGATGGGACGCCGGCGACTGGCTGCGACCCATCCAATGAGCGCAAGTGCGAAGGCCCCAAAGGCACAGCTCAGCACCCAGACATCATCGAAGCGGCTGATCGCCTCGGGGATCGCCGCCGCGTAGAACGGATCATTTACGCGCGGGGCAAGCATGGCCAGCACCTTGGGCCACAGGGCTGCCAGGACGAGAATCGCGACTGGAAACGCAAACGCCAGACGCGGGATTCGCTCGGGTCGCCCAATTGCCATCGCGATCACAAGGCCGGTCAGGCCATAGAAGCCGTAGTGCGGCA
>RFPW01000444.1 GCA_009925965.1 Betaproteobacteria bacterium | reverse complement strand
GCCGTCACGCTTGGGCGGGTCACTGCACCGGCGAACGACATTGTCTCGCTCGACGACTATCGGACCCGGTATGCCACCTACAGAAGCGACGCCAATCTGCAGGCCCTGCACGCCAGGATGCCGCTGATTGCCGTCTGGGATGATCATGAATTCACGAACAATGCGTATGTGACCGGCGCCGAGAACCACAACGCCACCACACAAGGCGACTGGAACGTGCGCAAGGCCAATGCCTCGCGCGCCTATCATGAGTGGATGCCGATCCGCACGGATGCCTCCGGCAACCTGCTCAAAATCTACCGCCGCTTTGACTTCGGCAGTCTGATGACACTGCACATGCTCGATACGCGGATCGAGGGGCGGACTCGCCAGTACGACAACTATGGCGACGCGGACGGCGGCGTGACGCGTTACCTGACCGCGCTCGCCACCGGCACCGACGCGACCCAACGGATCATCAGCACCGAGCAACAAACCTGGTTGACCGACGGGATGAAAGCCTCGTCAGCAACCTGGCAGATCCTGGGTAATCAGGTCATCATGGCCCGCATGGCCCTCCCCGCCACGGTGGGTGCCGCGCAAAATGCCGCATTCGCAAGCCCAACGGCAGCCAACCAAGCGGCAGTTCAAAAGGCGATCTCAGACTACCTGGGGGCCAAAGCGACCCGTTTTGCGGCGGGCACCGCGGCGTTGACTCCGGCCCAAACCGCTCTGCTTGACCCCAAAACCAACCCGCAGATCCCCTACAACCTTGATGCCTGGGATGGCTATACGACCAACCGCGAGGCCATCTACACGGCCGCCAAGACCCAGGGCAAGCGCCTTGTGACCCTGTCGGGCGACTCGCACAACGGCTGGTTCACGACCCTAACGAACGCAGCAGGCGAGAAGGTCGGCGTTGAATTCGCCGGTTCCTCGGTGACCTCACCTGGTTTTGAAGCCTACGGTTTGGCTGGACTAGCCACGTCGCTGGACGGCACGGCACTGATCCCACAGCTGGGTGCTGGCATTGTCGGCAAGGGTCTGGGACTGATTAATGATCTGAACTACGTCGACACCGTTCAACGGGGTTACATGCA
>RFPW01000443.1 GCA_009925965.1 Betaproteobacteria bacterium | reverse complement strand
CGAGCCCTCCGAGGGTCTGGCACCCGTCATCGTCGACCAGGTCTTTGAAGCCTTGACTCTCATTCGCTCGCGGCGCGACATGGCCATCGTTCTGGTCGAGCAGCACGCCTCGCTCGCTCTGGAGTTTTCAGACCAGACCGTGGTCATGGACCGTGGACGCATCGTCCATGCGGGACCGAGCAGCGCGTTGCGTAACCAACCCGAACAACTGGCGCGAATCATGGGACTGACCCATTGACCGCTGAAAACCATCCTGAGCAACACTTGGAGGCACCCATGAGCAATTCAGCGCATCCCTACACCTGGCCGGGCGAGAAGCTACAGCATGTCCCGTTTGGGATTTTTACCGACGAGCAGGTCTACCAGGACGAGCAGGAACGCATCTTTCGGGGGCGCGCCTGGTCGTACTTGTGTCTGGAAGCGGAAATCCCCAAACCTGGCGACTTCAAGACGCTATTCGTTGGCGATACCCCGGTAGTGGCCAACCGCGCACAGGACGGCTCGCTGCACGCCTTCGTGAATCGTTGCGCACACCGAGGGGCCATTGTGCGGCGCGAAGCGTGCGGCAACGCCAAAGACCACGTGTGCTGTTACCACCAGTGGTGCTACGACCTCAGCGGCAAGCTCGTGGGCGTTCCGTTCAAGCGTGGGGTGAAGGGGCGTGGCGGATTCCCCAAGGAAGCGATGAACGAGGAGATCCGGCTGGCACCGCTGCGTGTGGAGAGCTACCGGGGCGCGGTCTTTGGCACTTTTTGTCCTGATATCGAAGGGCTCACACAGTACCTGGACCCGCAATTTACGGCTCACCTCGACCGCCTGCTCTCGCGCCCCGTTGAGTTACTGGGCTACCAGCGCCAGATCATCCGTGGCAACTGGAAGCTCTACTGCGAGAACGTACGTGATCCGTACCACGGCGGACTGCTGCACCTTTTTCAGGTCACCTTCGGCTTGTACCGCAATACCCAGGAGGGCGGAACACGTATCAGCGCGCTCAAGGGCCATAACATCTCTTACAGCGTCCAAGGGACCGATAAGATCGATGCCAAAGTGGCTCATGCGGACGTTGGAACCTACCGCGAG
>RFPW01000442.1 GCA_009925965.1 Betaproteobacteria bacterium | reverse complement strand
GCGCCCCTCTTCTATGGACTTGGCTGGATTCTCCAACGCGGCGTTCTGAACCGCGTCATTACAGCACCCGTTCTGGTGACGCTCACGATGACCTTCGGGCTTGACCTGATGCTCAACAATGCGATGCTGCTCGCGTTCCAAGCGGACTACCGCAAACTCAATCTGGATCCACCACTGGGAACCCTGGCCCTGGGTTCGGTGGTCGTGCCGGTGGATCGGTTGATTGCGATGGCACTCGCGCTCGCGCTGACGTTGGTCCTGTATCTGATCCTGCGTCAGTCACGCGTGGGCAGAGCGATTATCGCGGTGCGTCTGGACCGTGACGCCGCGACCCTCATGGGGGTACGGGTGCCCGCCATTTATGCCGCTGCATTCGGATTTGGCACAGCCATGGCAGGCTGCGCTGGCGTCCTGCTGGCAATGATCTTCCCGACCTCACCCGTCTCATCAACCGCCTATTTGGGCAAGGCCTTCGTCGTCTGCGTGCTCGGCGGCTTAGGCAGTGTCCCGGGCGCAGTATTGGGCGGGTTATTACTGGGTGTGGTGGAAAGCTTCGGCGCCTGGGCAATCGGTCCTGAGCATGCGGTGACCTTGTCATTTGCGCTCTTGATCGCCTTCCTGATTGCTCGTCCCCAGGGCTTGCTTGGACGTCAGGGCTTCGAATGAGCTTTCGCAGAACCGACTGGATGTTGTTCGGGCTGGTGCTGGCGCTCGGGCTGACTCCCTGGATTGGTTCCCCATACGTCTTGCGTCTGGGAACCTTCGCCTGCCTGTACGCGGTTCTGGCGATGTCCTGGAATGTGATTGGCGGCATGACGGGGTATCCGTCTTTTGCGACCGCAGCATTCTTCGGTTTAGGCGCCTACGTCGGGGGCATTCTGCTGACCAAGGGCTACCCGCTCATCGCCGCCCTGGGCGCAGCTGCTCTGGTTGCCTTTGTCGGGGCGATTTTACTGGGTGTGGTGTTGCTGCGACTGCGCGGGCATTACTTCGCCGTTGCCAGCCTCGCAGTTGCCGAAGTGCTGCGGGAGCTCACCAATAGTGCAACTGACCTGACCGGTGGCGGTATGGGATTGAACAT
>RFPW01000441.1 GCA_009925965.1 Betaproteobacteria bacterium | reverse complement strand
GTGGTCGTGGTGGTTGGTGGAATGGGTTCCTTGCCGGGTGCCTATCTCGCCGCTCTGCTGATCGCAGAAATCAAAGCCCTCTGCGTGGGACTGGGTACGGTGCAATGGGGCGGAATGTCGTTCTCATTCTCAAAACTCACGCTCGTGGTCGAATTTTTGATCATGGCAATTGTTTTGATGATTCGGCCATGGGGATTGTTAGGGCGCGTGCAGGCACCGACACGCCAGACCAACACGGCCGAGGCGCCCCTTCGTCTGACCGGGTCGGGCTATCAACTTATTTGGATCGGCTGCCTAGCCGTCTTAGCCGCATTGCCTTGGCTGACTGCCCAATCGCCGTATACCGTCGTCCTGGCGATCGACTTGATGACCGCTGCTTTGTTTGCCTGCAGTTTGCATTTCATCATGGGCCCAGCGGGCATGCACTCGTTTGGCCACGCCGCCTATTTTGGCCTGGGGGCTTACGCCGCTGCCCTGCTGGCTTTGCGGGCCGGACTACCGATGGAGGCGAGCCTAGCGCTCGCGCCGCTTATCACGGCGCTGGCGGCAGCGCTCTTTGGCTGGTTTTGTGTGCGATTGTCTGGGGTTTATCTGGCCATGCTCACGCTCGCGTTCGGTCAGATCCTGTGGTCGATTTTTTTCCAGTGGGATACCTTTACCGGCGGCAGCAACGGACTCACAGGGGTCTGGCCAAGTCCTTGGCTAAAGGACAAGAGGGCGTATTTCTATCTCACGCTGATGCTGACCGGATGTGGCATCTACGCGTTACGCCGGATGCTTTTTTCGCCCTTCGGTTACGCGCTGCGCGCCAGCCGGGATTCCGTCCTGCGTGCCGATGCAATCGGCATCAATGTCCAACGATTGCAATGGGCTGGGTTCGTGATGGCCGCCCTCTTTGCAGGGCTTGCTGGAGCCCTGTTCGCGTTTTCCAAAGGCAGCATTTCCCCCGAGAGTCTCGCGGTTGGACGTTCGGTCGACGGCCTGGTCATGGTGCTATTAGGCGGCGTTCAGACCGTCGTCGGACCCATCGTTGGGGCCGTCAGCTTTACGTGGCTTCAGGACAGTATCGCGCGCAGCACGGA
>RFPW01000045.1 GCA_009925965.1 Betaproteobacteria bacterium | reverse complement strand
GTATCTGGCAATGCGCTCGATGGTCATGTTTGGCGGCGTTGGGATGCAGCCGCAGGTCGATGCATTGCGCCGCCGCGTTGATATTCTGGTCGCGACCCCGGGCCGACTGCTCGATCACGTCGGTCAGCGCACCCTCGATTTGTCGGGTGTCGAGATTTTTGTGCTCGACGAAGCCGACCGAATGCTCGACATGGGATTTATCCGGGACATCCGCAGGGTTCTAACCTTGCTACCCGCCAAGCGGCAGAATTTGTTGTTTTCGGCCACTTTCTCTCAGGAGATCCGAACGCTCGCGCATGGCCTGTTGAATGCGCCCCGCGAAGTGTCCGTGACGCCACGCAACACCACCACCGAACTCGTCGATCAAAGCGTTTATCTGATCGATCGGGCGGCCAAGGCAGGCTTGCTGTCGCATTTGATCCGCACTCAACAATGGAAACAGGTGCTCGTATTCACCCGCACCAAGCACGGCGCCAACCGATTGGCTGAGCGTCTGGAGCGCGATGGGATTGCGGCCATGGCAATCCATGGCAATAAGAGTCAAACGGCGCGCACCCGGGCACTGGCGGGCTTCAAAGAGGGTTCGGTTCCGGTACTGGTGGCGACCGATATCGCTGCCCGAGGCCTTGATATTGACCAACTGCCGCAGGTGGTGAATTTCGAGCTGCCCAATGTCCCCGAGGATTATGTCCACCGGATCGGACGCACGGGGCGCGCCGGCCGACCGGGCGCAGCGGTCTCGCTGGTGGAGCCAGAAGAGCTCAAATTGTTGGTGGGGATCGAGCGTCTTATTGGCAAGCGGATTGAACGGGCGGTCAAGGTCGACGGGTTCGTGGCGCCCACTGGGGCAGCCGCCGCGGCCGAACTGCGCGACGACCGTCCGCCATTGCCCCCGCGGCGCCCGCCCGGGGGTTCGCGAGCTGGCCCGCGTTCAGGTCCTAACCCTTCTTCAGTAGCGGGCAGGGGGACCCGGCCGGCCCCACGCGCGCCACGATGATGGGTTTGCCGGCGCCCTTGCGCCGGAGTCTGGATACCCTCGAAGACGAGTTACTCGAAGGACGGGCGATCACGGAAGGGCCGATTCTTGAGGAGATCACGGGTTTTCTTGAGGACCAGCATCTCGACGTCGTGCCTCAGGTGTTATCCCACGGTTTTGTGGCGGCATTGCCCACCGCACTCATGCCGCTATTTAACGATGACCGCCTGATCGAGGCGCTTGCGCTTGCGCACCCAGAGGCTCAGGAAGAAGCTCAAGAACAGGCCCAGGATCCGGCATTACGCCTGCAATTTATGACCGCTTGCGTGGCCGAGGTGTTGCTCGCCAAACCGGATGAAGAATTGGTAGCGGGCCATTTGCGTTGTGGCTTATTGGCCTTGCGCGTCGCGACCTGTGACGCAGCGTTGGCCCTTGCCAATGATGGGGAGGCGCTGATCTGGGCCGGTATCTATCCTGACCATGAGGCGTTCGAAGCGGATCTGCGCACGCGTGGATACTGGCTCAGTCTGGCCGATTGGGAATCCTTGCCGATCGCGCAGCGATTGGCTTTTTGGCAGGTATAGCGCCGTTTTAGCAAAACTTCGCACAGTGGCTCGACGGATTTCCGGTTGAAATATTGCGCTCAGCGAGGAGATTGCGATGCCGGGTTTTACGTCGAGCCTGCTCTGGCGGTGTTGGCGACAGTGCGTTCAACGCCCCTGGCAAGGCCTTCAACTCGGCCTGTTTGCCCGTACGATTGAGGCGTCTGAGCGCGAGATCGAACTGATCCAAGCGGAACGTTCGCGGCAGATCGAGTTGATTCATCGTCGTGCCGAAGAATCTCTTCAAGAACTTGATGCGCGCGTGGCGCAAGCGCGCGAGAGCCTGGAGTTCCGGATCGGGTTTTACGCCCACAAGAGTGAAACGATTCGGGCCGAACTCCTAGATGACCAAGTCGTCACCCGGCGCCGCAATCGCGCGCGCGGCTTACCCGCCGGGGTGCGTTACGTCTAATCCTCTCTGATCCAGTGCGTCGTGGCGTTTGAGCCGTGCCACGAGTGATCCCAAGCCATCGTCATGAACCCCAAGCCGGGTCAGTGCCTCCCAGGTATTGATGGCATAGTCTCGGTTGGGCCCGCGTTCACCGCAGCAACATAAGAGGCGACGGACCACTTCATCTTCGGTCAGTCGGACATAGGAGGCATTGTGTCGATCAGCCACGAAGGTGAGCGCGCGTGCGACTCGACCGTCGGTCAGCCGGGCTTCGACTACGCGGGCCTGGTAGACCCGGTTGGGCATTTCGCGGGCATAAAGGTAGTCGATGGCCGTCCGACGGGTGGCGGGGTCTAATCGGAAGACGACGCCATCGACACAACCACCGCGATCCAGTCCCAACACAATGCCCGGGGCATCGATCGTTCCCCGATAAAGTGTTGAGTGAATGCAAAACGCGCGATGCCAGCCATGGACCCGCGCGAGGCTGGTTTCGGTGTGGTTAAAGCCAGGGTCCCAGATGAGGGAGCCATAACCGAACACCCAATCGAATTCGAGGACGAGGTTCGCGGGGACAGTCGCGGGTGGCGCGCTGGAGGCGTCTGCAGGCGAAAAATCCGCATCGGATCGGGACAGGTCCATCGATCCGAATTGTGCTACGGATTGATGAAAACCCCAAGCTTAAATCATGAGTTCTGCGCCATTTTTGGCGCGCTCATCCTTTAGGCGGAGGCGATTTTGCCGGCGCCTTTTTTTTGGTTACCGCTTTCGCCGGCGTCTTGACAGTCGCTGCCTTGGTCGTCATCGACTTTGCTGGCTTCTTAGCGGGTTTTAAGGCCGGCTTCTCGTCAGTCGGCGCGGTGCTGCGTGGGGCGGCAGCGGGCCTTCCAGGACGTTCAGGACGGGGCGCAAACTCAAACCCGATTTTGCCAGCGGGATCCCGCACCAAAAAAGCCTTGAATTTGCGGCGAGTGCGCTGCGAGACAAAGTCAGCCAGCAAGTCGGTGCGCCCATCGGCCAACAACTTGCTCATCTGTTCGTTGGATATTTCCTGTTGCAAGATGATCTTGCCGGAACGGAAATCACAGCTTCGGAGGGTCCCAACGGAGTGCTCACAGACGTAATGGAGGCCCTTCTCAAACACCCGGGCCTGACATTTTGGACAGGGCCCGAGGGACGTGCGGTCGGTGAAATCTTCGGGTTCGCCCCCCTCATCGCCATCGCCCGCCGCGCTTTGCCCAAAATCGAACTCGAGTTTGTGGTCCGGGGTGAGTTTGAGAATGGCCGCAAAAGGGCGGCCGATTTTGCTGCGAAACCCCTGAAGCGGCCCAAGGGTGTGATCACGGAGCAACTGCTCGACTTCGGGGATCTCGAACGAGCGGCTGCCAGGGTTCTTCGAAATCGAAAACTCGCATGCGGTACAGGCAAACCGCCGGTAGTTTTCCCGGACCAGACCGCCGCATTGGGGGCAGGGCGCAGAGAGGGTCGCATAGTCTCCGGGGACGGTATCGGACTCGTAGGATTTAGCCCGCTGCACGATGCGCTCGGTCATTGCGGAAATTTCCCGCATGAACACGTCCCGGTCCATTTTCCCTTGCTCGATCAGCTTGAGCTTGTGCTCCCATTGACCGGTGAGTTCGGGCAAGGTGAGTTCTTGAACCCCCAAACCGCGCAGTAAGGTGACGAGCTGAAACGCTTTCGCGGTGGGTTGGAGCTCGCGACCTTCACGCAGCAAATATTGTTCGTTGAGTAGTCCCTCAATAATCGCGGCGCGCGTCGCGGGCGTCCCCAGTCCTTTTTCGCTCATGGCGGCGGCAAACAATTCGTCATCCACTGCATCGCCCGCGTTTTCCATGGCGGACAGCAGCGTACCCTCGCTGTATCGCGCCGGGGGTTGAGTCTTCAGACCCACCGACTCGATCCGATCCAGGGCAACCGACTCTTGAGCTTGAACCGCCACCAGAGTGGCATCGTCTTCCTGCGCCTCGCGACCGTATATCGCAAGCCATCCAGGGGATTTGAGCACTTTGCCCGTGGTCCTGAAACGATGTCCCGAAACGGTCGTTGTGCGGGTCGTGACGAGGTATTCGGCCGGTGGAAAAAACACCGCGAGAAAACGTCGGGCGACCAGATCGTAGACCTTCTGTTCCGCCTCCGAGAGCGTCCGCGGGGCCTGTGCGGTCGGGATGATGGCGAAGTGGTCGGAAATCTTGGTGTTATCAAACACCCGTTTGCTTGGCTTGATCCAGCCCTGTGCAAGCACCTGTTGGGCGAACGGACCCAGGCTGGCGCCCGCCGACCGTTCGGGCAGCCCCGCCGCATCGACCATTGACTGCATGACCTCGCCCACCGTCGCCAGATAGTCCTCTGGCAGATGGCGCGAATCGGTTCGCGGGTAGGTCAGGACCTTGTGCTTTTCATAGAGCGCTTGCGCGATTGAAAGCGTGGTCTTAGCGGAGAACCCAAATCGGCTGTTGGCCTCGCGTTGCAAGGTCGTGAGGTCGTAGAGCGCACCAGACCATTGGCTCGTCGGTTTGGACTCATCGACCACGGTACCGGGTTGTCCCGTGCATTCGGCCACAATCGCTTCGGCGCGGGCGCGATCCCAGAGCCGATCGGCGCGAGCATGTTCGTCAGTTTCGGATTTGCGAAAAGTGGGCTCAAACCATTTGCCATCATACTGACCCGCCACAGCACCGAAGCGGGCGCGAACTTCCCAGTAGTCACGGGAGACAAAGCGGCGGATTTGTTCCTCACGGCTCACGACAATGGCGAGCGTCGGCGTTTGGACCCGACCGACGGTGGTCAGGAAAAATCCCCCATCGCGGGAATTGAACGCGGTCATGGCGCGTGTGCCGTTAATGCCAACCAGCCAATCCGCCTCGGAACGACACTGGGCGGCGGCGCTCAGTTCGGTTTTGTCGTCTTGCAAACTCGCGAAACCTTGACGAATCGCGGCCGGGGTCATCGACTGCAACCACAGCCGGCGGACCGGTTGCTTGGCTTTGGCAAACCGGGCGATCTGTTGAAAAATCAACTCCCCTTCACGTCCGGCGTCACAGGCGTTGATCAAGACGTCAACATCTTTGCGCTTGATCAATTTCGCCAGCATCTTGAGTCGATCTTCATTGCGGGCGATCGGACGCAAGTCAAAATACGAGGGAATGACGGGCAGGTTATTAAACGACCACTTGCCGCGTTTGACTTCGAATTCTTCCGGCGCGGCGATTTCGACCAGGTGCCCAACGGCCGAGGAAAGCACGAACTGTTCGTGCTCGTAATGCTCACCTTGACGCGTGAAGCCTCCCAGGACGCGGGCAATATCTGCGGCGACCGACGGTTTTTCGGCAATGATGAGGGCCTTAGCCATAGTCGGGAGGGGTTGGGTTTAGAGCGGCGCACATCCTAGCCGGCCCGAGCGCGCCGTGGCAAGTCGGATCTTTCGTGGTGCTGTCGTGGGTTTCGGTCAATTGGTTCAGCGAAGCCGCTGCCATCGCCCGTCATCCAAGCGGGCCGCCCGCCCGTCGAGCTCCCAGCCGAGGAGCCGAATACTCCAGTTTGCGGCGGACTCGCCGCTGCGCATGATCAAGGAATCGATCGCGGCCGGCTCCCAGCCCATGTGCTCGAGCGCGGGTTCGAATGTCGAGACGATGGGTGAAACACCGGCCCGTCCCGACCGCGGCGCTAGCTGCGGAAATTCAGCCAGGACATCATCGGTCGCTTCGACCAGCTTGGCGCCTTGACGCAGCAGGGCATGGCAGCCCCGCGCAAGGGCCGAGTGGATTGAGCCAGGGATCGCAAAGACCTCACGCCCGAGATCGGCCGCTTGCCGGGCCGTAATCAGGGAGCCGCTCTGGGCGGCCGCCTCGACCACGAGAATCCCGAGCGCAGCGGCTGCGATCAGGCGATTGCGGCGCGGGAAATTGGCCGGTTGGGGCGGCGTCCCGAGCGAGAGTTCACTGGCGATCGCGCCACCTCGCGCCACAATCGACCGAGCCAGTGCATGGTGCTGAGCTGGGTAGACTCGGTCAATCCCGGTGCCGATAAACGCCACCGTGGGCCCGCCCTGATCGAGTGCACCTTGGTGGGCTGCACCATCGATTCCGCGAGCCAGGCCACTCAGGATGGTGAGGCCGACCGCGCTCAGTTCGTTCGCAAACTGGGTGGCGTGCGCCAAGCCTGCCGCACTGGCATGGCGACTGCCGACGATGGCAATGGAGGGCGTAGAAAGACAGGTGGGATCGCCCAGGACATACAGCAGGCTCGGTGGATCGGCCAGATCGAGAAGTCGGCTCGGATAGGCGGGATCATCGAGCGTCAAAAGGCTTCGCTGCTCACCGCCCGCGAGCCAAGCGAGGGTGCGTTCGCACGCGGCGTCCCGGTCCGGGTTTGCGTTTAGCAATGCCTGTGCGCGTGGGGTGCCTATGACGGTGCCAAGGACTTGAGCGGATTGGTCTAAGACCTTTTCCGGGGGGCCAAACACACCGAGCAGCTTGCGGATGGCCGACGGGCCGAGCCCGGGGGTCGATGTCAGGTGTAACCAAGCCCGAGCCTGCATGCTAAAGTCCTTGGTCAAATGGATGCCTCCCAAGAGCGCCTAAGATTCTGGTGCCTGGCTCGGTGAGGCGAGATACCGTTGGTCTGCCCGGGTCGACCCGCTGCTTGACTGGGGTGACACCCAGGGGGCGAAGGCTGAGCCGAGCTTAGGGTTTACGACTTCTGCGAGACGATTTCCCGTCCTGATGGGTGCTACATGGCCTTGTTGACGATTCTTAAATATCCGGATCCCCGCCTTCACACGGTGGCACGTCCTGTGACCGTGGTCGATGATCGGGTGCGTTCGATTGTCCGACAGCTCGCCGATACGATGTATGACGCCCCCGGGATCGGACTGGCGGCAACGCAATGCGACATTCATGAGCGCATTGTTGTGGTCGATGTGTCGGAATTAATGAACGAATTGCGGGTTTTCATCAATCCGGAAATTGTTCAGACGAGCCTCGATTCAAAGCGTTGGGAAGAGGGCTGTCTCTCGGTGCCCGGTGTGTTTGACGAGGTCGAGCGGCCCGATCGGGTGACGGTTCGGGCGCTCGATGAATTTGGTCAGCCGTTTACGGTCGAGGCCGATGGCTTGTTAGCGGTCTGTTTACAGCACGAACTGGATCATCTGAATGGACGAGTTTTCGTCCAGCATTTATCTCGCCTCAAGCAGGCTCGTATTCGAGGTAAGCTGCTCAAGGCCGAGCGCGAGCTCGCCTGATTTCCTCCGCCCCGAACTTGCGTCCTAACCCATCGGGGCCGCGATTGCGCGTCGTTTTTGCCGGGACCCCTGAGTTTGCTTGCGCTGCACTCGAAGCGATCGCGACAGCTGGTTTCACCATCGCCGGGGTCTTGACGCAACCCGACCGGCCCGCTGGTCGGGGTCTGCGGGCGCAATCCAGTCCGGTCAAGACTTGGGCACTGGCACACGGTCTGGCGGTCGATCAGCCGCAAAGTCTGCGTGACGCGTCGGCGCAAGCGCAACTTGCGGCCCTCGAGCCCGATGTGATGGTGGTCGCGGCTTATGGACTGATTCTGCCGCAGGCTATTCTCGATTTGCCGCGATGGGGCTGCCTAAATATTCATGCCAGCTTGTTGCCGCGTTGGCGGGGCGCCGCGCCGATTCATCGGGCCATTGAGGCCGGTGATCCGCAGTCTGGAATCACGATCATGCGGATGGATGCGGGGCTTGATACCGGGCCAATCGTGGCAGTCCATCCTGAACCGATCAGCCCGACCGATACGACGGGGACTTTGCACGATCGCTTGGCCCGACTTGGTGCGACGGCCATCGTGACGGCGCTCGACCGATTGCAGGCGCAGGAGCGCTTGGAAGGGACGGTGCAACCCCTGGAGGGGGTGACGTATGCCGGCAAGATTCGTCGTGATGAGGCGCAGATTGACTGGCGCGAGCCTGCCGACGTGATTGCCCGTCGGGTTCGCGCGTTTGATCCATTTCCGGTCGCGACCCTGCAACTCGGGGGCGAGCCACTGAAGGTCTGGCGTGCCCACGGCGATGTACGAGGGAATTTCGCCGCACCCGGAACGGTCCTGCGCGCCGGGGCCGAGGGACTCGACATTGCCTGCGGTAGCGGTCGCCTTCGCGTCTTTGAATTACAGCGTGCGGGCGGGCGCCGCCTTCCGGTCGATCGATTTCTGCAGGGCCATCCCATGGCGTGCGGCACATTGCTTGACCTGCCGGTGAGGCCGGCTTGAGGCCCGCCACAACCCTGCGCGCGCCCCTGGCGCAGGAGATGGCTGCCGCTGCAGCCGCACTGGAGCGGGTCGAGGGAGGAGCCCGGTTGCCCGACGCACTGGTTCAGGTCCTGGACCAGTGGGCGCTTCCGGCAGACTCTCGCGCACCGGTGCGCGACATGGCGTATGCGAGCGTGCGCCGACTCGGAACCGCGCGGGCCATCCTCACGCAGCTGGCCCAGCGACCCATCGCTGCGCCGTTGGCTGCCATTCTGCATACCGCGCTGGTGCAGTTGATGGACCCGTTGCGCCCACCCGCCATCATTGTCGATCAGGCCGTGGCCGCGGTTCGGGGCACTGCCCGCAATCCGCGTCAGGCGGTCAGTGAAGGGGGGTTTGCCAATGCCGTGCTGCGTCGTTTCTTGCGGGAGCGTGAGGCGCGCCTGGCGGCATTGCAAGAAGCTTCGGCGGCGCAACAGACCGACCCCGACTGGCCATCCTGGTGGGTCGCGGAGCTGCGCAAAGACCATCCCGAACAATGGCCTGAGGTTCTGGCGGTTGGTGCCCAAACCCCGCCGCTCACCCTGCGAGTGGATTGCTCCCAGACGACACCAGCGGCTTATCTGGACGTGCTTTCGGCGCAGGGGATTGCGGCGGTCCAAGTCGGTCCGCAGGCGATTCGATTCGAGCGGGGCTGTCCCGTGGCCATGATCCCTGGCTTTGATCTGGGGTTGGTGTCGGTTCAGGATGCGGGCGCTCAACTGGCAGCCCCGCTGCTCGGGGTTGAGTCCGGCCACCGAGTGCTCGATGCGTGTGCCGCCCCAGGCGGAAAGACGGTTCATTTACTCGAGCTGTTTGAGGCCGGGCGGACGGAGGTCGAACTGGTCGCCCTGGACCTGGACGCGCAGCGTTTGCAGCGGGTTCGGGGCAATGTCGAGCGCTCCGGATTTGCGGTCGTGGGGGGGGGCACCCCTAAGACGGGACGAAAGCCCCGCGAGATGGCGGCACCCGTGGCGCTACTCACGGCGGATGCGATGCATCCAGAGACATGGTGGGATGGTCGGGCTTTCGAGCGAATTCTGCTCGACGCGCCATGTACGGCGTCGGGCATCGTTCGGCGCCATCCCGAGATTCGATGGTTACGTCGCCGTGGCGATCTTGCGACACTTGCGGCAACTCAACGCGGGCTTCTCGATGCCTTATGGCCCCTGCTGGCCCCGGGTGGTAGATTGCTTTACGTCACCTGTTCGCTCTTTCGAACGGAGAACGAAGCCGTCGTGGGTGCGTTTGTCGATGCGACTGCCGATTGTCGCCGGCTTGCGCTGCATTGGTCGTTCACACCAGCCGATGCACCGGAGTCGGTGGCTCAATTGCTCCCGGTCGCGAGTCCAACGCGGGATCATGATGGTTTCTTTTACGCATTGCTCGAGCGAGATTTTGCCATTTCCCGTGTTCAGACGACTCTTCGCGCTCCTGTTGTCGATTGCGCTTTTGCTGGGGCTGGCGCCGGCAGGGTGGGCCTCGAGTGATGCCATCGAGCTGACTGCGGTCGCATTGCGCCCATCTCCGAGTGAGCCCGATGCCTGGGCCGTTTCGGCCGATTTTGACTTGTCTCTGGGGCCCGAACTCGAGGAAGCCATCAACCGTGGGTTACCCCTTTATTTTGTCGCTGAATTTGAACTGAGCCGACCGCGTTGGTGGTGGTGGGACGAACGGGTCAGTCAGGCCAGCCGCACTTGGCGCCTGTCCTACCACGCGTTGACGCGACAGTATCGGGTCGGTCTGGGTGCCTATGTGCAGAGGTTTGCGACGCTGCCCGAAGCGCTCGCGGCCATTACACGGATCCGGGGATGGACCGTGATCGATCGCGAGCGCTTGCGATCGCTGTGGCCGCTACTGGACCGGGAACGATTGCGCCCGAACGAGCAGTACCAAGCGGCCCTGCGGTTGCGCCTCGACACGACACAGCTGCCCAAGCCGCTGCAAATGAATGCGTTGACCAGTCGCGACTGGAACCCAGCGGCCGAATGGACCCGATTTCCCTTTACGCCCGAGACCGCGAAAAACGCGCCGTAGGCCGCGCGCTGCGCCTGGCGCTGATCGCGTCGGTCGCTCTCGCGGGGGTGCTGCTCGCGTTCTTGGCCACGGCGAGCGCCAACACCGCGCTGTTCGAGCGGCACTATCCGCTGTTGCTCTGGGGCAACGCGGCCATTGCGTTGGCATTGGCCTTGCTCACCGCCGAATTGCTTCGGCGGATTGCGTTGCGGGCCCGTCGTCGGGTCTTTGGCAGCCGGCTGATGATCCGTCTCGCGTTGACCTTTACCGCGATGGCGGTGATGCCGGGCCTATTGATCTATTTCGTTGGCGTGCAGTTTCTCGGTCGCTCCATCGAGTCCTGGTTTGACGTGCCAGTCGACCGGGCGCTCGAGTCGGGGGTCAATCTGGGCCGATCCGCGTTCGAGGCGATTCAAGCGGATTTGGTGGCCAAGTCTCGCCGAATGGCCAATGAACTGGCCGACCAGCCAAGCGTGCAATGGCAGTCCAGTCTGGACCGCATTCGCGATCAATTGGGGGTCCAGGAGGCAATCGTTCTTTCCTCGAGTGGGCGTTTACTGATCTCGAGTGGCGCGCCCTACGCGCAGCTCGCGCCCGACCTTCCGCCTCCGCAGATCCTCCAACAGGTTCGATTAACCCGACTGTATGCGGCGGTGGAGGGCTTGGACCTTCTCGGTGAATCCCCAGCCCCTGATTCCGGTCGGGGACCAACGGGCGGCTTAGGTCCGGCGGCGCCAGCATTACCGGGGGCGATCCAAGGCCCGCTCAAGGTTCGGGTCGTGCAATCCATCCTGACCAGCCGTCCAGGGGAGGAGTTGCGCTACCTCCAACTCTTGCAACCCGTGCCGCTCGCCCTCGCGATGAATGCCGATGCCGTCGCCGCCGGGCAGCGCGAGTATCAGCAGCTCTCGCTATCGCGACAGGGATTGAAACGGATTTTTAACGTCACGCTGACCTTGACCTTCTTGTTGACGATTTTTTCGTCCGTTGCAGGTGCTTTCCTGCTGTCAGGCTGGCTGACCGGACCCTTGACCATGCTGGCCGCTGGAACCCGAGCGGTCGCGGAAGGCGACTACCGTCCGGTGAAGGACTATGGGGGGCGCGACGAGTTGGGGGTCCTAACGCAGTCGTTTAACCTGATGACCCGCCAACTTGAGGAGGCGCGGGGCCAGGTAGCCAATCACCAGCGCGATCTCGAGCAGGCGAAGGCTCGACTTGAGCGGGTGTTGGCGAGTCTGAGTGCGGCGGTGCTGGCATTTGACTCCGATTATCGGTTGACGATGTCGAACCTGGCGGCGGATCGGGTCCTGGGCGCGGTGGTTTCGAACTGCTTGGGGCAGCCGATCGAATCGCTTCCCGGCCTCGCACCCTTGGCGGCGCCCATTCGGGAAGCCTTCGCATCGGCGCGTCGTCGTGGCCTGGATCATTGGCAGCGCCAGTTCGTGATCGGTGAGCCCAACGGTCAACCCAGCGGTGAACCCAGCGGTGAATCCAGCGGTGAGCCCGACGGTAGTTCCATCGGTGGCACCATCGGTGGCACCATCGGGCAAGGACTCAAACGCGAACCGTCGAGTTCGGCAGGGTTTTCCGAACCGGAGCCGTCGGGCCAAGGGCGGACGGCCGTGGGCCGAACACTGCTGGCCAATGGGACCACGCTGCCCGGCGCGGTCAGTCCATTGCCCGGGGTCGATGGGCTGCTGATCGTGTTTGATGATGTCAGCGAGTTGGTCTCAGCGCAGCGGACCTTGGCCTGGAACGAGGTTGCTCGCCGGCTTGCGCATGAGATCAAAAATCCACTTACACCGATTCAGCTGACCGCTGAACGGCTACCCCGAAAGCTCGCCGGGAAACTCGAGCCGGCGGATGCGGATTTCTTGCGCCGTGGTGCCTTGACCATCGTCAATCAAGTCGAGGCGTTGGCCCGGCTCGTTGATGATTTTCGGACCTATGCGCGATTACCGACCGCCAACGTGGTGCCGCTTGATTTGAATGAACTGGTGCGCGAAGTCTTACTGCTCTACGGCGGTCACGAGGCCGAACCAGAGTTGGTGCAGGAAGGGCCCATTCGTGTCCGCCTGGCTGAAATTCCACGCGTACTGGCCGACGCGGCGCAGTTGCGCCAGGTCCTGCATAACCTGATTAAGAATGCGCAGGAGGCCACGGCATCGGTCCAGGGTGGCGGGATTGAAGTCACGACGACCGCCACGGAAGTCGGTAGTGGCGCGGGCTTTGGTGCTAGCGTCCATTTGCGTGTGTGCGATGAGGGACCAGGTTTTCCGTCGGGCGTTTTGGCCCGGGCATTCGAGCCGTATGTCACGGCTAAGCCCAAGGGGACCGGACTAGGGTTGGCGATCGTGCGCAAGATGGTCGATGAGCAGGGTGCGCGAATCACACTCGAAAACCGTTTTGACGCGAATGGCCTCATTTGTGGCGCTCAGGTCGAAATTACCTTCACCCGAATTGCGGTCTAAGTGCGCGGCCGCACGACAGCTTCATCTATAGTGACGACTTGGTCACGTTGGTGGGCGCCGGCGGCATTTCCCGGATCGATTTGATGGCAAGGCATGGCTGATATTCTGGTCGTCGA
>RFPW01000440.1 GCA_009925965.1 Betaproteobacteria bacterium | reverse complement strand
TCCCTGCGCCGATCTGTGTCCGATCCAGAACCAGTACCCGGCCCGCTCCAAATTTGGCCAGGTGATAGGCCACGGAACTGCCGATCACGCCGGCCCCAATCACAATCACGTCATAGCTTTCCATACGAACCTCAAAGTGAAAGTACAGGTCATCGCGCCGTCATACGGGCGATGATTGCGGGTACAGGATGACTGATAAAAATTTGATCGGGCAAGTGACCAGGCGCTCGGGTCCGTGCGGGAGCGTGCCCTGAAAGGTCAGCGAGTCGCCGGGCTCCAGCAGGTAGGTTTGCTGCCCACATCGATATTCAATCTGGCCCTCAAGCATGTAGAGAAATTCGGTCCCAGGGTGCTGAAAGATCGGATAGCGCTGCGAGTCGTCATCCATCGTGATCAAGAAGGGTTCGAAAAGTTTGACCGGTCCCTGGTCATATGCCAGCAGATGGTAGGTGTGTCCACTCTTCGTCCCGCGGCGCACGACCTCCATCCCCTGGCCTCGTTTGACGTGTTGCGCGTTCGTCCCGGTCGCGTCGTACTTGTTGAAGAGCAGCGCCATCGGCACACCAAGGGCGCGGGCAATGCGTGAAAGCGTATCGAGTCCTGCCGTGGTCTGACCGGTTTCAATTTTTGAAAGCATGCCGCGGCTGAGATTGGCCAGCTCGGCCACCTGGGCCAGTGTCAAGGCGTGGCGCAAGCGCAGCTCACGGATCGCCGAGCCCACTGAGTCCTCGAGTGAGGGCGGCTGCGCTGCGGGCTCTGCGGGTTCTGTCGTCAGGCGGTCCATGGCGTCGATCGAGATCGTAAATCCGGCAAAGGCTTCCCTTCCGTGGGTTTCCTTTGGTGCATACAAATTGCTCCACAAGAAACTCGGCGCTATGATACGTGGACTTTGTTGATCCACGAACCCTGCCTGACCGGTTTTACATTCTGGAGCTGTTGATGACTGCTGATCCGTTGCCGAGCACTCTGGCACAAGTGTCTGCCGCACTGCCGCAGCCCCTGAAATTTGGGACGGTCGATGCCGCTCAGGCCCACCTGAGCTTGCAGGGCGTTGGCCATGTGTTGGCGCAGTTTGTCGATATCCATGG
>RFPW01000439.1 GCA_009925965.1 Betaproteobacteria bacterium | reverse complement strand
CGCACACTTTTCATTCCTCGTGCATAGCCCGAACGTCATGAAAGAGTGCGCGTCCCCGCCACCCTGAGCAGCGGGGCCAGACCCACTGAATACGCGGCGCTTCCGGTGGCTGCTCGGAGGCAGAGGCGACGAGGGCCCGGGGCGTAATGCTGGCATCGGGTCGCGCTGCGGTTGCGTGGCTGATGGGCGCTGGATCGTTGGCGGAGGTTCGAAAGCGCTTCGGGTAAGTGCGGTGTGGCTCCGGGTGCGGGCATTGGCGACTGTGATTTTCAGGACGTTCAGGCTCTGCCTGAGGAGTGAAAACGCAGTTGACAATGCCCGTACCCACCTCCGAAACCCGCACCCAGTCCTGATCCCCGCACCCAGTACTCGCCAAGTCGCGAAGATTGCATCTGATGACCGCCAGAACGTCTAAAATGGCCAAAATGGCTAATATCTCAAGGTCCCGATCATGCGCGTCTCAGCCACTGAAGCCAAGAACCGATTCGGCAGCCTATGTACTCAGGCGAAGCGCGAGCCGATATTCGTCGAAAAAGCGGGTCATCTCGATACCGTGATTCTTTCGGTCGAGCACTACCACGCCCTAACTGCCAATCAGGATAAGCGCAGTCGTGCTGCTCGCCGAAAAGAGTTTGAAGCAGAGTTTGGGGAATGGATCTCCGCCCAAAACGACCGCTTCGAAGCACATGGCATCCCTGGTGCCGATCTGCGCCCGTGGTAGGCATCAAATGGCCCAGTACGATGTTTTCGCTAACCCAAGCAATAGCGCGGCTGACGGTATCCCATACGTTGTGGTGATCCAGAGCGACCTGCTCGATGCGTTGGCCACACGACTGACCATTCCGCTAGCGGTGTCAGATGAGTCGACCAAGGTTCCGACCGCGTTGTGTCCGTTCATTACGATCAAGGGCAAACGTCTGCATGCGCTGGTTCACTACACCGCCCCCTTGCCTGCAAAGTTGCTGAAGCATCCCATCGAGAACATCGCGGCGCAGCATAGTGCGTTGGTGTCGGCGGTGGATGCTGTGCTCTCGGGAATTTAGGGTTTGGCCCTCCTAGAAAAGGGTTTTGTCGAAGAACGCCAGGATTTCGACCGC
>RFPW01000438.1 GCA_009925965.1 Betaproteobacteria bacterium | reverse complement strand
TCTCCTGCCGTCAGTTCCAGATCGGCATTTCAAGCCACCAACCCCACCACTCGGGCCATCTCCAGAAGGGCCCGCTGATGACGATACAAATGGCACTCCAGAAACCAGCGCTCAGAGCCAGAAAGAGCCCGAGTCGATGGATACCGAGTTGACCGATCGACCAACCAATCGTGTCGCGGAAGTACGAGTTCTCATGTTCGGCAGTCCGAACGGTCTTGCCTTTCTGTGGATTAGCACCGGCCAGAATGGCGCCGCCGTGCATGCCGAGCGCAAGGGTCGTTGTAAAGAAGAACGTGATCGCCAGCATGTGCGCCGGGTTGTAGTGGAAGTGCAGATATTGGTAGCCGACGTTCGAAACCCAGTCCAGATGACTGAGGATGCCGTAGGGAAACCCATGTCCCCACGCGCCGAGCAAAATGGGTCGGATCACAACGAGCGTGACGTAGGCGAAGATGGCAACCGAGAACGCGAACGGTACGTGATACCCCATACCGAGCTTGCGGCAGATTTCAACTTCTCGCAGTGCCCATGATCCGAACGAGCCAATCGCGCAGATCGTGATGATCTGCCACAGGCCCCCCTCCATCAGAGGCGCCAGACCCAGCCCGTATTTAAGATCGGGCGGCGCAATACTGATCTGCCAGACATTCCAGGTCGGGCCCTGCGAAGCACCATAAAGAATCAGCGCGGTGCCCAGTGAAGCAAAAAAGATCGTCGTGACTCCGAAGAATCCAACGTAAAAGGGACCGACCCAAAAATCGAAAAGATCCCCACCGAGCAAGGTGCCGCCGCGGACACGATACTTTCTTTCAAAACTAAGCATTGCCATGACCGAGGCTCCGTCTGCAGGCCAGATCGATAAAAAACCGAGGGTTACCGAATGCGGCTAGACCCGAGAGTCAGCCCCATCCGGCAACCGGGATTGCCAGGTGTTGTTACTTGCTGGTTCCAGGAGCTGCAGGTGGCAGCGGAGCCCCCTTGGAAGCCACTGGTTGAGCAGTACGCGCCCCGTCGATCCACTGATATCGGTTCGTGCTGAGCAAAATGAAATGAATCAGGATGGCGAGCGAGAAGAGAAAGATCGCCATGGCGACCAGCGCGCGTCG
>RFPW01000437.1 GCA_009925965.1 Betaproteobacteria bacterium | reverse complement strand
TCATCCTGATATTCCTTGCGGTAAACCAGCTCGCAAACCTGCTGCGAGGTGCGGGCCAGACTGGCGGCCGTGGCGGCGAACTTGCGCTCGTCCCGATAGTCGATGGTCACCGCCTGGCCCATCACCGTGACCGCCTCGGCGCGCGGCGTCCAAGTGAAGTTGGAATTATTCAGCAAGCGGTAGTAACCGGTCAGCGCCGTCAGGAAATGGCCGTAGGCGTCGCCATGGCCCTGAGGGAACATCGATTGCGCGTCGGACTCATCGATCACACCGTTGGCCGTGCTGCTGCCGGATTTTTCCTTGATGTTATAGTTCGTCGCGTAGAGCGACTCGCCGCTGTTGATGCCGCCGGTGTAGTTCCAGTAAAGGCGGTTGTATGCAGGAGCGGTGATCACTCCGGGGCTCACGCTGTCGTCGCGACCGCGTAGCAGCGCGAGTTCCTCGTCGATCGAGCTGGCGACCTGACCCTCGAAGCTGAAGCGGCTGGTGTTGACCGACCCGTCATCGAGCGAGATCGTCGGGTTCGCGGCATCGGAATACGCCTCGTTGCCGAGGATCATGTAAAGGTCGTTGAGGTAGCCGGCGGCCAGGATCAGAGCGTTGTTGGTGTCCGGATCGTTGGTGTTGGCGTCGATGCTCATGCTCTTGGCGCGATTGAGCACGGTTTCATAGGTTTCGATCAGCCCCACATCATTCACATTGCCCATCGTGAGGGCGATGTCGCCTTCCCAGCGCTTGCCCGCCTGGGTGATCACGCTCACGTCGGAGTTGACCGCATTGTTATAAAGATCGGTCACGCGCTGGGAGAACGGATTGATCCCGGCGAGCACGCGCTTGATCCAGCCCTCGTTGAACTGCGCCGGCATCCAGCGCGACCAATTGGTCGAGCCGAGCACATTGCCCGCACTGGCCTTGGGACGGTAGCGGACGGTGAACCAGCGGTCATTGAGAACAAACTGAGGACCGCCGAAAGGGTTGGTGATCTCGCCGCCGACGATCGCGGTGTTGCTTAGCAACCCACTTGGGTCGCTCGGGGACTGCCACACGCTGCCGCTGCTGGTGACCATGTCAGTCTCAGTGGCGGCCTCGATCCAAAACTGGACAGAGCT
>RFPW01000436.1 GCA_009925965.1 Betaproteobacteria bacterium | reverse complement strand
GCGAAGGGTTTCGAACCCCTGACCCCTGCCGTGTGAAGGCAGTGCTCTACCACTGAGCTACGCGCCCCTTGCGTTTTTGGCGATGTCCGAAACGCATAAGAGTTTAGCCGGCTAGTATGTCATAGCCTCGCTTGCTTGAAACTCGGCTCCGTTAAAATCCGTCGCATGAACTCTACGATTCCCTCCGAACCTATGCCAGCCGCAACCGTGGTCCGTACCCGATTTGCGCCCAGTCCGACTGGCGATCTTCATTTAGGTGGCGCACGCACGGCACTGTATGCCTGGGCTTGGGCTCGTCGCCATGGCGGGCAGTTTGTGCTGCGCATTGAGGACACTGATCTCGAGCGTTCTACACCGGCTGCTGTCCAAGCGATCATGGACGGAATGCACTGGCTGGATCTCGATTGGGATGAAGGCCCGTTTTTTCAATCTAAGCGGATGGATCGTTACCGCGCGGTCATTGCACAGATGCTCGAACAGGGAACCGCGTACCGGTGCTGGGCATCGACTGAAGAACTCGACCAGATGCGCGAACAGCAAAGGGCGCAGGGTCATAAGCCACGATATGACGGTCGGTGGCGTCCCGAGAACGCGGCGCAAGCAGGGCTAACTCCGCCCGACGGGGTCGATCCGGTGATTCGTTTTCGGAATCCAGATGAAGGGGCGGTCACTTGGGATGATTTGGTTAAGGGCCCGATTTCGATCGCCAATGACGAACTCGACGACCTGATCATCGCGCGGGGTGACGGCACGCCGACGTACAACTTTTGCGTTGTTGTGGATGACCTCGAGATGCAAATTACGCACGTCCTGCGGGGCGATGACCATGTCAACAACACGCCGCGCCAGATCAACATATTGCGCGCGCTCGGTGGGCAAGAGCCGGTTTATGGTCATCTATCGATGATTCTTGGCTCTGACGGTGAGAAGCTGTCCAAGCGTCATGGCGCGACGTCGGTGGTGGAGTATGACGCGCAAGGTTTTTTGCCCGAGGCGATGGTGAATTATCTCGCCCGCTTGGGCTGGAGCCATGGCGATGCAGAGATCTTCGACCGGCACGAGTTAGTACAGTGGTTTGATGCGGCCCAGATCAGCCGGTCACCTGCACA
>RFPW01000435.1 GCA_009925965.1 Betaproteobacteria bacterium | reverse complement strand
CTTCGCGCGCCGCCCGATGGGTCCGCGCTGAACGTCAAGCGATGCAGGCGCCGGTGCGAATGATGTTGCCACTCACGGTCTGCATATTCCCAGGCACGTTTGCCGTTTTATTGTTTCCAGTCGCAATGCGACTCATGCAGGAGGGCTTTGGCCGATGAGCACGGTCCGCGCCTTGATTGCGTCGTCTTTCACGCAGCGTGCATTGGGGCTCCTAACGCGGTCACGGTTGCACGCTCGCGCGGGGGTCTGGTTTGACCGTTGCTCGACGGTGCATTCGATGGGGATGCGGATGCCGATCGATCTAGTTTTTCTCGACACGGGGTTTCGGATCGTCGAGCTTAGAACCGATTGGGGGGCGACTCAATTAGCGCGTTGCCCTAAGGCTGCCTCGGTGCTTGAGGTGGCCAGTGGTGCCTTAGCGCGGTTGCAATGGCGGGTCGGCGATCAACTGCGCTTCGGCGAACCGAAATCGATACCCCGACAAAGCGCGACCTGGCGCTCGATCACCTCAACGGAGAACGGGATGCAAAGAAACACTCATGTGGGTCGATCCGTGATCAAAATCTTATGGCTAGGTTGTGTCCTGACAGGCTTGGCGAATTTTCGGGTGGAAGCTTACGCGCAGGCCCCGTTGCTGTGCTCCTGGGGCGAGCGGACCAGTCAAGCGAGCGTTACTCCGCCCGATGGGAAGGTCATTCAGCGACTCTTGCTGCAGTCAGAAGTCGCTTATCGAGAGAATCGGGACACCGACGCTGTGGACCTTTTGTATCAGATCCTCGCGCAGGATCCGATGCTCGAGCGGGCTTGGTTACGGCTGGGCAATCTCATGCAGCGAACCGGGCGTCTGGATGCGGCACTTGCGGCATATGCTCGAGCCGCTTATGTCGATCCCACCGATGAGGAACCCCATCGCGCCGACCGGGCGACCCGGGCTAAGGCGGCGTTGAACGTTGCGATGTTGTCGATGCAGCGAGCCCGAGATGCGCTCGCGCGAATCGACTCGGCAGGGTTGGACGATACGACCCGGCCCATCCATGCCGGTCTGATGGAGCGGGTCGGTGATCTCGCGACAGTCGAAAACACGGTTCGTTCAAAGTCGACGCCGCGGCG
>RFPW01000434.1 GCA_009925965.1 Betaproteobacteria bacterium | reverse complement strand
ATTGCGGCGTTCTCGAGGTCAATCGAACTGATCCATTCGCCGCCTGATTTGATGACATCCTTGGTCCTGTCACGGATTTGCATGACGCCATCCGGCGCGATGGTCGCGATGTCGCCGGTCGGGAACCAGCCATCGACCAGGGGTGATGTTTCGGCTTTGTAGTAACCGGAAACGATCCACTGGCCCCGCACCATCAACTCGCCTTGCGAGGTTCCGTCACGCGGCAATTCGATGCCATGGTCATCAACGACCTTGATCTCGACCCCAAATACGCTCTTGCCCTGCTTCGCGAGCAGAGAATATTGTTCGTCATGGCGTAACCCATAATCTCCGGACATGAGTGTGCCCATGGTCGCCACCGCGGTGGTCTCGGTCATCCCCCAGCCATGGCGCACATCGACCTGATAGTTCTCCATGAATTTTGCAATCAGCGCCTTGGGCATCGCCGACCCACCAACAGCGGTGCGGCGCATCGTGCTGAACTTCAGGTCGTTCTGTTCCAGATGATTCAGTAAGCCCAACCAGATCGTCGGCACCCCCGCACTGATCGTCACCCCTTCGGCTTCCATCAGCTCGTAAAGCGAGGCGCCATCCAGTTTGGGTCCGGGCAGGACGAGCTTGGTTCCAGCGATCGGGGCAGCATACGGAATGCACCACGCATTGATATGAAACATCGGTACGACGGGTAGAACCGCATCGCTGGCGGAGAGGGCCAGAATATTTGGGGTGCAGCCTGATAACGCATTGATCACGATCGCCCGGTGCGAATACAACGCACCCTTGGGGTTGCCTGTCGTGCCGGAGGTGTAGCAAAGGGCTGCGGCCGTTCGTTCATCAAAGACGGGCCAGACAAAATCGTCGCTGAATGGTGCAATGAGACTCTCGTAAACCACTAAATCGGGCAGCCCGTCGATGGTGGGCGCCTGTTCGACATCGGCCAGCGCGATCCAGTGCTTGACCTTGGGACAGTGGGCTGCGATCCCCTTGATCAGCGGAGCAAAGGTCGCATCAAAGAAAACCGCTTTGTCTTCCGCGTGATTGATGATGTAGATCAATTGCTGCGGGTGCAGGCGCGGGTTGCAAGTGTGCAAAATCATCCCGCTACCCGAAACCGCGTAGTAGGT
>RFPW01000433.1 GCA_009925965.1 Betaproteobacteria bacterium | reverse complement strand
TGGGTCCGTCGTGAAACAGACCCTCTCAAACGGAATCAACTTGACTTGATTTTCCGTGTGAGCGTTTCTTCCTGAGCGACTGACTTTCATGATATAACCCGAGAGTTGTATCAGTTTGGCCAGACACTCTGCGCTTTCGCGCACCAGAACGCCCACACTTATCGGCTGCTGATTTTTAAAGATCTGCACCCCGGGCAACCCCGAGGCCGCCGCCGCTTCGTTTCAGATTTGTTTCTGTGTGAAGCAGCGAGTCGAGAACTATATCCCACTTGAAAAGCCAACGCAAGCGATTCGTTGAAAGATTTTTCGACTGACCACCTAGCTGTTGTAAAAACGTGGCTCCCGCTTCTCGAGAAAAGCGGCCATGCCTTCCTTCTGGTCCTCAGTTGCGAATAACGCATGGAACATGCGGCGCTCGAATCGGACCCCCTCGGTCAACGGGACTTCGAACGACTGATTGACGGATTCCTTGATCGCCATGACCGCGAGTAGCGGGTATCCGGCAATGATCGTGGCGGCCTCGAACGCTTCATCAAGCAGGCGATCGGCCCCGACGACCCGCGAAACAAGGCCAGCACGCTCGGCTTCGGCGGCATCCATCATGCGCGCCGTCAGGCAGAGATCCATCGCCTTCGCCTTCGAAACCGCAAGCGCGAGGCGCTGTGTACCGCCTGCGCCCGGCATCGTGCCTAGCTTCACCTCGGGCTGGCCAAATCGGGCCGTATCCGCTGCAATGATGATGTCGCACATCATCGCGAGTTCGCAGCCTCCACCCAACGCATAGCCAGCGACCGCAGCGATCACGGGCTTGCGAACCTGACGAATCGTTTCCCAGTTGCGGGTGATGAAATTCGAGCGGTAGGCCTCGGCGAAAGTAAAGGACTGCATACGGCCAATATCGGCGCCCGCCGCAAAGGCCTTGGGACTCCCGGTCAGCACGATGCAGCCAATCGCTTCGTCGGCATCAAAAGCGAGCAGGGCCCGTCCGAGTTCGTCCATCAAGTCATCATTGAGGGCATTAAGAGCCTTGGGGCGATTGAGGGTGATGAGGCCGACCCGGTCGCGGGTTTCGGTCAATAAATTCTGGTAAGTCACAGGGGGGATAGGGGGCATCGAGGGCATCGGAAACGCCTTAGGAT
>RFPW01000432.1 GCA_009925965.1 Betaproteobacteria bacterium | reverse complement strand
GCCTGCACCAGGCGAATTGGGCGCCTTGGCGCCACCTCCATACCCCAGTACTGCGCCATCCTGGGCCAGAAATTTTCCCAACGAATCAGATCGCCATTCGTAATATTGAAGGCCTGATCGGCACAGCGTGGGTCGGTGGCCATCCATACCATTGCACGGGCCAACAGCGTCGCATCGGTTACCTGATAGAGCGCATGATAGTTCTCTGCAGAGCCCGGGAACTGAAGGGGCAGGCCAAGTTCGCGCGACAGTACGGCATAGACCGCGAGCACCATCGGCAGATTCATCGGGCTGCCCACGCCATCTCCGCAGATCGCATGCGGACGCGCAGACGAAATCGACCAGCGCTTCGTCTGAGAAATACGCGTCAAATAGTCCCATTGATTATAATAAAAATTCGGCGGCATGTGCCGTGGATCATCCTCTCGGGCGGGCGTCCTGAAGGTGCCATGATGATTGCCATACCATTTGGTGCCATGCATGACATGGACGTGCTCCAGTCCCTGCGCCACCGGGTCGATCGCTTCGATCAGGTTACTCAGCATCGCGGTGTTATCCCTGACCCAGGTGGTCGAATCCGCGCGTTCCACGTAGGCAGCATGAAAAACATGGGTGACGGCGGCCAGGCGCTGCGCCTGTCTGGCGCAGTCAGAGGGATCGAGCAGATCGATCGGGCAATGGACATAGTGCCCAGGCACGGAGGGCTGACGCCGCGAGACCGCGACAATCTCCCAACCGCCCTCTTTGAGTAGGTGTGCCAGCAGGTTACGCCCGACCACACCAGTCGCACCGGTGATCAGCGCGGTACGCGCGTTCATGTCCGCCCCATGGTCAGGACCACTTTACCCACTGCCTGCCCCGTTGCCACCAATGTCATGGCGCTTGCAAACTGGTCCAGCGCAAACTCCCGCATCACATGTGGCTTGATCACACCACGCTCGTAGAGCCGCATGAGGTCCTGCTGCACCTGCGCAACCAGCATCGGCGTTCGTTCGCGGTAGTCGCTCCATTGCAGGCCGCTCACGGTAATGTTCTTCACCAGCAGGTAATTCGCCTTGATCTCCGGAATCCGCCCGGCGGCAAAACCAATGATGACCATCCGGCCGCACCAGTTGAGCGCACGCAGTGCGCCATCAAAC
>RFPW01000431.1 GCA_009925965.1 Betaproteobacteria bacterium | reverse complement strand
CACGCACTTAACTGCACCAAGATCTACTGTTCGGTGCACCAATGGCGCGCCGCCTGCCTGAAATCGGTGCACCGCCCAAACACGCCAACGCGAGAACCTGTCTCGCCAGATCACGACAACCCGACGAATGGCCGCCCAATTTAGGCAAATCCGAAAATCACGTACAAAAGTTGGGGTATCAAGCGGAGTTGACAACCGTCAACAACGCTTTACAAACCATGCCGCCTTGAAAACGACCCCCACCGCACCCAACGACCATTCGAGCTCCGTGCCGCCAAAAGCCATCAGCGCAGAAATTAGCGGAGAAACCGGGTTCGACCGCGGGTTTCTCGCGATCGCGTTACACCTGAACCGCCTGCGTTTGATGGGTCTGCAAAACCAGCGCGAGCGTCATCACGGTGATCTGGATCAGGCTCAGATTGCCAGCGCGCTGATGACGGTCACTGTCGGTGCCGGGCTATTGCGCAGCGATGAGGCCCTGCGGCGATTGCGCAAAGACGGCCTGCCCGACCCGGCCCTCGGCCCATGGCCGAAACGGTCACAACGAATTCGCGAGCTAGTGGCCGCGACGGGGCTGCCGCGCGAGACCATACGGCGCAAATTGCACCAGATGGAGGCACAGGGCGAGGTGGAGCGCGACGCAACCGGCGGCTGGTTGTGGGCGATGGGTCAGGCCCCTGAGAGCCGAGAGGCCTATCGCCAGGAAATGCACCAACTCTTGGTCGGGGTTGAACAGCTGCGCGATCTGCTGGCGTCGGCACAAGAACTCGTCGGACCCTGACGGATCAGGCTCGAAAGATTTTCCCGGGGTTCAATATGCCCGCGGGGTCCAGCGCCCGTTTGATCCGACGCATCAGGTCGATCGTATGGTCCCCATGCTCTTCGACCAGGAAGTCGATTTTGTGCAGGCCAACGCCGTGTTCGCCGGTGCAGGTACCATCGACCGCGAGCGCAAGACGAACGATCTCGGCATTGAGCCGTTCGGCCTCGTTCACTTCAGCCTGGTCGAGTGGGTCGACCAAAATGATGCCGTGAAAGTTACCGTCACCAACATGCCCAAAGAGCATCGAGGGCATCGGCGCACTGTCGAGGATTTCGCGAGCGCCCTCAATCGAGTCGGCCAATCGAGAAATCGGAACA
>RFPW01000044.1 GCA_009925965.1 Betaproteobacteria bacterium | reverse complement strand
ATATTGCCCGCCTCGTTGCCGACAAAGGCCTGCTGCGCACTGAGGCCTTCCTGCAGATTGAGCGCGATCGACTCACTGGAAACCTTGGCATTCGGGCCCTCGTCCCAATCAATCGTTACCGCGTCCATCGCGGTTTTTGCCTGCCAGAAGGTGTCAGCAACAACAGCCACCCCCGTTTCGCCAACGGCCAGTACATGCCGGACGCCTTTCATTGCGAGTGCCTTCGAGCCGTCGAACGACTTGAGCTTGCCGCCGAAAACCGGACATTCCCGGACGGTGGCATTCAACATCCCAGGGAACTTGAGGTCGACCCCGTAAATCCGCGAGCCATTCACTTTGTCGCGTGTGTCGAGACGACGCATTCGCTTCCCGATCACCTTCCAGACTTTAGGATCTTTCAAAACGATTTCAGTCGGCACCGGCAACTTGGAGGCCGACTCTGCGACCGCGCCGAAACTGACCTTGCGCCCAGTCACTCCGTGCGTAATCACGCTGTTCGCCGCGGTACATTGGTCAGCAGAAACACCCCAGGCATTCGCAGCGGCCTGAACCAGCATCATGCGCGCGGCAGCGCCGCCCTTGCGCACATACTCATTGGACTCGCGGATACCGCGACTGCCGCCAGTCGAGTAACTTCCCCACACCCGTTTACGCCGAAGGCTTTCACCCGGAGTTGGGTATTCAGTCGTGATCTTGGACCAGTCGCATTCGAGTTCCTCGGCAACCAACTGCGCCAAACCGGTCAACGTGCCCTGCCCCATTTCCGAACGTACCACCCGAATCACCACGGTGTCATCGGGTCGGATGACAACCCAGGCACCAATTTCGGGCACAGCCTCAGCCGCAGCCAGGTCCGTCGAAACCAGCAAGGGAATACCAAGGGCGAGTCCACTACCCACCGCGGCAGAGCCTGCGATAAATTGACGACGAGTCACCATGGGAAGACGTGCATTCATGACAGCGACTCCTTTAAGCCTTGGCGGCCATGTGAATGGCAGCGCGGACTTCCTGAAAAGTTCCGCACCGGCAAATGTTGGTTACCGCAGCGTCAATATCAGCATCGGTTGGCTTCGGCTTCTTTCTCAACAAGGCGGTCGTGGCCATGATCATGCCGCTCTGGCAGTACCCACACTGAGGGACTTCATTCTCGACCCAAGCCTTCTGAATCTTGCTGAGCTCGCCCTTCTGTTCAAGGCTCTCAATCGTTTCGACCTTCTGTTTACCCACCGCGCTCACCGGATAAACACAAGAGCGTACCGCCTCGCCGTTAACCAACACCGTGCAAGAACCGCACTGGGCGATTCCGCAACCGTACTTGGTCCCGGTCATGCCGAGTTGTTCGCGGATCACCCACAACAAGGGGGTTGCCGGATCGGCATCGACACTCTGTTTTTTACCGTTAACAGTGAGTTGAATCATTCAAAAACTCCCGAGATTCGAAAAGTAGTGAGCTAAGTCACGCAGTTGTTCGTCGCTCATTCCACGAAGCGTCGAAGACATGATGCTGTCACGCCCCACGGCTTTACCGTCGCGCATCAAAACCATCGTTTGTTGCATGTAGTCCTCGCGTTGTCCGGCAAGACGAGGGACCTGGCTCTGCCCAAGATACGTCGGTAAATGGCAGGTCCCACACAACGCTTGTTTCGCCATGGTCGCACCGGCCGCGATCCTGGCGTTCGAAGGTGGCGTCGCCGAGGCCTGCGCACTCGACCCAGTCGGCCCATCGAGTTTCAGCCCTGCATACCAGGTAGCCAGTGACGTCAGATCGGCGTCACTCAATTTGTCGAGCATCCCGGTCATGGCGGGTACTTCTCGCAAACCCTCACGAATCATCACCAACTGGTTTTCGATAAAAACCTTCGGTTGACCGGCGAGCGAGGGGATCGCTGGAATGCTCGAAACACCCTGAGCGCCATGGCAGGCCGCGCACAGCGGCTTGACTTGCTCAGCACCCGCGGTCGAACCCGCGGTCGCACCAGCACCCGGGCCCGCCCAGCTCGGCTGGGCGAGGAAAACCGCTATTGCCAGCACCACTGGCATACGCTTCATGATGACTTAGGGCTTGGCGTAGCTAATGCGATAAATCGCCCCAACCTGTTCGTCGGAGACCAGAAGCGATCCGTCCTTCATCTGATGGAAGAAGGTCGGGCGCCCGAAGAACTCCTGCGTCGCAGGATCCAGGAAACCCGTCATGAAGGGCTCAATTTTGGCGCCCTGACCATCGGCCGCCGAACGAACGGTCACCACGTCGAAGCCGATCTTCGCGGTCCGGTTCCAGGAGCCTTTGCGCGCGACAAATGCAACGTTCTTGTACTCAGCGGGGAACATCGATCCGGTGTAGAACTGAACCCCCATGGCGGCCGCGTGAGGACCCATTAGCGCGACCGGCTTCTCGACGCCAGCGCAGGCATTGTCTTTCTTCACATCCGGGTCAGCGACGTTGCCCTGGTGGCAATGCGGGAAACCAAAGTTGAGGCCCACCTTGGTCATCCGGTTCAGCGTGTCGTTCGGCGTGTCATCGCCCATCCAGTCCCGGCCGTGGTTAGAGAACCAGAGTTCTTTGGTCACGGGATGCCAGTCCAGCCCGTGCGAATTCCGAACCCCGGTAGCGACCACTTCCATGCCAGAACCATCGGGGTTGTAGCGGCGAATGGTCGCGAAGTCGGCGGCTTTGACTTCACAAATGTTGCAAGGCGCGCCAACCGGCATGTAGAGCTTTCCATCGGGACCAAAGCGCAAGTACTTCCAGTTGTGATGTACATGCTCCGCGGGCAACTGAAAAGCCGCGGTCACGTCCACGGGAGCGACATCCGGCTTGGAGGAAATACCATCAAAACGAAGGACCTTGTCCGTGGATGCCACGAAGAGAGTGCCGTCCTTATACGCAACTCCGGAAGGCTGATTGAGCTTGTCAATCACGACTCGACTCGTGCGCTCGTTGCCTTTGTCAGTCACTTCGTAGACGCGACCGATCCCGCGGGTCCCAACGTAAAACTTCCCGTTGTCGCCTTCGGCGATCTCACGCCCACCAGGAATTCCGGTCGCCCAGAGCTCAGCCTTGAAACCCGCTGGAAGCTTGAATTTACCCACAGGGATATCGGCCGCCGGGGTCACCGTCAGCTTGCCCGCCAAGGGGGCCAGGGTTGAATTGGCCTGCTCAGGCGTCATGCCCTGCTTCCAGGCCTGGGCCATTACGGAGCTTGAAATCAGAAGGGAGCCGACCAGGGCGAGCACGCGGGCTGGAACTGTTGGGGCACGATAAAACATTCAAAAATCCTAGGGGTATGAAGTAGAGGCATTTTGAGTGGGTATATTGTCCCGCCTAGACGACGAGGCAGGAGATAGGGGTTTGCCCTTGTTTGTCATGATGTCGCAGCGTCGGCGACCCACATCAGTTACAAAGTTCTGGTTTATTCGATGGAATGGTTAGCCGATCCGCAACTATGGGTGTCGTTTCTGACACTTACCGCCCTTGAGATCGTCCTTGGGGTCGACAACCTTGTCTTCATCGCGATCCTTTCGGATCGCTTACCGGTCGAGCAACGCCCGAGTGCGCGTCGGGTGGGGCTGGCCCTCGCTCTGATCAGCCGACTGCTATTACTGTCGATGCTGTTTGTCATCAGCCAACTCACAGCACCGGTCTTCACACTGTTCGGCCAAGACTTCTCGTGGCGAGACCTGATCCTGCTGGGCGGCGGATTGTTTCTGATCTACAAGGCGACCGCCGAAATTCACGAAATGACTGCGGCCCCTGCGGATGCCGATCACGAGGCGTCGCGAAAACAGGCAACCTACCTGGCCGTGGTAAGTCAGATTGCCGTGGTCGACATCATCTTCTCGCTGGACTCCGTCATTACTGCGGTTGGTATGGCCGACAATCTGGGTGTCATGGTTGCCGCGGTTGTCGCCGCGGTGCTTGTCATGCTCCTGGCGTCGACACCCCTGTCCAATTTTGTGTCGCGCCATCCTACCGTCAAGATGCTGGCCTTGGCATTCTTGTTCATGGTTGGCCTGGCCCTGATCGCTGATGGCTGCGGAGTGCATATCCCCAAAGGCTACTTGTATGCGGCCATGGCCTTTTCGACCCTGGTCGAGGCCCTCAATCTGGCGGTGGCGAAACGGCGTCGGTCTACAACCTAGAACGACGCGTCACAGTGCTTACTTGGAGATCCCTTAAGCTCAGCTGAATCCTTCGTAAAACAGCTGACCATGAATCAACGATTAAAAACTTTCCTGGTGATTTTCACCGCCCTCATCGGGCTCGTAGGGGGAACGGCACAAGGGGCGCCAGTTTCCGCCCCCCAAGCGGCAGCGACAGAAAAACCGCTGGTGCTTCTCATCAGTATTGACGGTTTCAAACCGTCGTATCTTTCAAAATCATCGGCGCCGAATCTGTTTGAATTGGCCGGCAGGGGGGTGATGGCTCAGGGCCTCATCTCGGCGTTCCCGTCCGTGACATTTCCCAATCATGTGTCAATCGTGACGGGTCAGACGCCCGATCATCATGGGATTGTGAACAACACGATGACTGACCCAGGGACCCCTCAACGGTTCACACTGGGATCTCGCGAGGCGGTTGAAAACCCGTTCTGGTGGCAAGAATCCAGACCGATCTGGGTCACCCTGCGACAGCAGGGTAAAGTGGCATCCACCCTCTTCTGGCCGGGCTCGGAGACCACCATCGACGGTCTCAGGCCAAATGACTGGTTGCGGTACGACCACGATATGCCCCACGAAACGCGGGTCAAGACCTTGGTCGGATGGCTGTCACGCCCCCCAGCTGAGCGCCCTGATTTCGTAACCCTTTATTTTGCTGACGTGGACTCGGCAGGGCATGCGGCTGGCCCTGACAGTCAGGCGGTCCAGGATTCGGTCAGGAAAGTGGATGATTCGATCGGAGAACTTTCCAGGGAATTAAAACGACTTGGCCTGCTGGAGCGAACCACCTGGATCATCGTTTCAGATCATGGAATGGCATCGTCCCCAGTCGAAAAGGTCGTCTCAGCGCAGGGGTTGTTGGCGAATTTCCCAGCGGCGCGATGGGAGTGGCTCGGCGCGCTAGCAGGTGTCCGTCTTAACGGGGCGTCCAGTGCGGGCGTCATGCAAGCCCTATCGACCCTGCCCAATGTCACCTGCTGGCCCAAGGCCGAAATCCCCAAGCGCTATCGATTTGGGACCCATCGACGGATCCCTGAGATTGTGTGTCTAGCCGAGGTCGGCTACAGCCTGACGGACAACCCGGCCCGAAGAGGCCCGCTCGGACAGCACGGTTACGACCCTGAAGATCCGTCCATGCACGGGCTGATGATTGTCGCTGGGCATCGGATTCAATCCGGCAGGCTCGGCCTTGTTAACAACCTCGAGATTTATGGGTTAATGTGCCGATTGCTTGGCATAACGCCCGAGCGCAATGACGGCGCAGACACGTTGCACCAGCAGGTCATCAAAAACTAAATAGATCAGGGGACAAACATGCGCTTTTTGAAGGCCAGCCTTGCTGGCGTGCTTGCATTGGGTTTTCAGGTTTCTGCTCATGCACAGAGCAATTGGTATCCGAGTAAATGGGGTCCCAATGACGAGATCGGTTCCGCCAATTACCTGACACCGGAGCGCGCACTTCAGGCCTCCAAACTGGTCAAGACCGGCAAAACCTATTCGTTAGGCCTCACCGTTAACACCAATACGCCGGCGTTTCCGCCGCGCACCTGTTCGATTTACATCGTTCAACCTGGTCAGGTGGGGTCCTCGAACGGGCTGGGGCACACCCATACGACTTATAACGACGACATCCTGAACTGCTGGACTGGAATCGGCACCCAGCTCGACGGACTGGGGCACATTGGCGTCGGGGAGATGTATTACAACGGCAATAAATGGTCCGATTTCGCCACGATGAATGGCCTGAAGAAGCTGGGCGCTCACAAAGTTCCGCCCATGGTGACCCGCGGAATCATGCTTGACATGGCCGCTTACTACGGCGTCGACGTCGTTAAAGAGGGCACAGCCTACAACCGGACCGAAATCGAAGCGGCCGCCAAACGGCAAGGACTGGAAATTCGCGAGGGAGATGTCGTCATTTTCCATTCTGGCTGGATGAATATTCTGGATACGGACCCCAAACGCTGGGGTTCGGTTGAGCCGGGCCTGGGCCGGGACGGGGCCAGATATCTGGTCTCCAAAGGCGTCGTTGCAGTCGGTGCTGACACATGGGCGGTCGAAGCAATTCCCTTCGAACCGGGCGCGGGGGTTTTTGAAGTCCACCAGATCTTGTTACCGATGAGCGGAACCTACATTCTCGAAAACATCAACACACTTGAATTGGCCAAGGACAAAGCTTACGAATTCATGTTTGTCCTGGGGCAGAACAAATACGAGGGTTCGGTACAGTCAATGATCAACCCGATCGCGATCCGCTAGCCCCCGACCGAAGTCCGACCAGGGTTAAACGACCAGGGTTAAACGACCAGGCGGCGTCTTGTTGGCGCCGCCGAACCAATTTGTTCGTTTTTTTTTGAGGATTTTCCCCCGATCGTCCGTTGAACCGGCCATACTTCCGATAACGTTTAGAATAGCCTTGAGCGGCATTCGCTTTGCGCAGCGCTTTAGTCCACCACTCTGGACATCAACCCCCAAAGAGGACTTGCGATGCCGCCCGATGACGAAGCCCCAGCCCCAAAAAAACCAATGTCGCTGGCCGAGGCCCTCAAAGAGGGGGTCAAAGGTGCCAGCGGCCAGATAACCGATGTTTCTCAGCTTGATGGCCCATCGAAATGCGCCGTCGTTCTGCTGACGGTTGGCGCTGAACTCGGTTCTGAGGTCCTACGACTGCTTTCGCCGTTTGAGGTTCAAAAGCTTTCCTCGCGCATGGCGGTGGTGCGCTCATTATCGCGAGACATCATCGTCGCGGTGCTTCGGGAGTTCAAAGAAACCACCAGCAATAATGCGTCGGTCGCTTTTGATACCGACAATTTTATGGCGTCGATGCTTAACAAGGCATTGGGCGCGGACGGCGCAAGTGATCTGCTTGGCCGTCTCGAGGCCGCGATGGACATGTCGGGCGTGGAAACGCTGAAGCGCCTCGAACCCGATGTCCTTTATGAAGCGATCAAGAACGAGCACCCGCAGATTCTGGCGACGATTTTTGTGTTCCTTGAGCCCGCGCAATCATCGACCTTGTCGAAGTTTTTCCCGGACGAACTCCGCAATGAAATTTTGCTGCGAGTCGCGCTCCTCGAAAAGGTTCAGCCCGCTGCCCTGAAAGAGCTGAACGAGACCATGGCCAATATGATGCCGCCGGGTGGCGACGGCCAGCGAGCGAGCGTTGGTGGCGTCGTGCCGACCGCAGAAATTCTGAATATGCTGTCCGGAGGACTGGATCAGGAAGCGCTGTCGACGATTCGCGCCTATGACGCTGATCTGGCCGCGCGGATCATGGAACAGATGTTCACTTTCGAGGATCTGGTCCAACTCGAGGATCGATCGCTGCAGGCCCTTATGCTGGAGGTGCCGCAGGACATGTTGGTCACCGCACTGAAGGGTTCAAGCGCGCGGCTAAGGGACAAACTCTTCAAAAATATGGCGAAACGTGCGGCTGAGACGGTCAAAGAGTCGCTCGATAACCGTGGCCCCGTCAAGATCACCGAAGTCGAAGAGACCCAGAAGGAAATGCTCCGCACTGCACGACAACTCACAGAGGAAGGTCGGATGACCATGGACCGTGGTGGTGGTGGGGGCGACATGATTTAATGCGGGTTAACGCCGCCAGGCAGTTCTTTCGCGAACTTTTTCGCGGACTTGGGCCAGGCCTGATTACCGGCGCCGCAGATGATGACCCCAGCGGAATCGCGACCTATTCGCAAGCGGGGGCACAGTTTAGATTTGGGTTGATCTGGACGCTCGTCTTAGCGACCCCTCTCATGATCAGCATTCAAATGCTGTCCGCCCGTATCGGATGGGTAACCGGACGCGGCCTCGGAGCAAACATCAAGACATTGTTTCCCCGCTGGTTCACGATCAGTCTTGTGAGCCTTTTCGTCGCCGCCAATACAATCAATATTGCAGCTGACATCGCCGCGATGGGCGAAGCCGTGAGGCTATTTTCACCGATCCCAGCCGCCGTTTCCATCTTCGGATTTGGCACCATCTGCGTCGTCGCCCCGGTTTTCTTTTCCTACGAGCGCTCGGTGCGGATTCTCAAGTGGCTAACTCTCGCCTTGTTCGCGTATGTGGCGGTCATTTTGACGGTCAAGGTCCCATGGTGGCAGGTCACGATCGAGTCGCTTCAGCCATGGGCCTTTCTGCAACCCGACACACGTCTGAGTGACTACGCCGCCATGGTCGTTGCGGTGATGGGCACGACGATTAGCCCCTATTTGTTTTTCTGGCAGGCATCGCAAGAAGCCGAGGATGACCAGCGCCGGCCGAATGCTGCGAAACGCCACGCAGACCCCCGATACGCTGCCAAGCACCTCGGGCGAATCAGGCTCGACACTACTGTCGGCATGGTGTTCTCCAACCTGATTGCGCTTTGCATTGTGATCGCGACAGCCGTCACGTTGAACCTGCAAGGCATCACTGAAATCACGACTTCGGCGCAGGCCGCGCTGGCCCTGCGACCGGTTGCGGGGGATCTGGCATTTGTCGTTTTTGGACTCGGCATCATCGGCACGGGCCTCTTGGCCGTGCCGGTGTTGGCGGGTTCGGCCGCTTACGCCGTCAGCGAGGTGTTTGATTGGAACACGGGCCTCTCACACAAATTCAATGAAGCGCGAGGCTTCTACCTCATCATCATTGCCGCCACGGGTGTTGGCTCGGTCCTTGGGTTCTATGAAATCGATCCAATCAAGATGTTGGTTTGGTCCGCGATCATTAACGGCGTGATTGCCGTGCCAATCATGGTCGCCATGCTCCTGATCGGTCAGTCGAATCGCCTGATGGGACGCCACACCATCACCATGCCGCACCGAGTGTTCGGGTGGCTGGCCACCGTGCTGATGGCGGTGGCCGTCGTTCTGATGTTCATCACCTGATTTAACCGAGCGAGGCGTACCGTTCGAGATGATGGTCCGCGTCGCCCAAGCGCTGACTGATCATCGTCAACCGCCTGAAAGTATGAGAAATCTTCAATTCTTCCGTCATTCCCATCCCGCCATGAAGCTGGACTGACTCCTGACTGATCTGGCGGGCTGAGTCGGCGACTTTGACGAAAGCCATCGAGATCGCTCGCTTGCGTTCATTGGGTTCGGCGCCAGAATCGACTTTAGACGCGGCCAAAATAGACATGGATCGCGCCTGCTCGCAGGCAATCATCATCTCGACCATCCGGTGTTGTAACACCTGAAAGGATGCAATTGGCACACCAAACTGCTTACGAGTCTTGAGGTACTCCAAGGTTGCCTCGTTGGCATATTTCATCGCGCCCACGGCATCTGCACAGAGTAAAGCGGTCGAAAAATCCATCGCTTCTTCGATCCAGGGCAATGCTTCTCCAGGCTTACCCAGGAGCGCATCGCCCGCCAGTGCAACATCCGTGAACACGACATCGGCCGAACGCTGACCATCGACCGTACGGCTTGAATTCAACGCAACTCCGGCCGCTTGGGGATCGACCAGGAAAAGAGTAGGTCCAGAGTCGGTCACAGCAGACACAACCAGGCGATGCGCCGATGGCGCGCCCATCACGATGCACTTTGTGCCGCTCAAGATCCAGCCATCGCCTTGCGGGCTTGCGGTCGTCAATGTGGGAGCGATCTCGTAACGCCGCCCCGGTTCGAAGCTGGCAAATGCGTACCGGTGGGACCCATCCATCAGGCCCGGCAACAGGGCCGAACATTGCGCTGGTGAGCCCAGCTTTGCGATCAATCGCCCCGCCAAGCCAATATTGTCAATTAAAGGCTCGACGACCAGCGCTTCACCACAGGCCTCCATGGGCGCGATCAGGTCAAGCGCGCCACCGCCAAAACCACCCTCCGATTCAGGCACGCTGATTGAGGTCAGCCCCATCTCGGCCAGTGAATGCCAGAGGCTCTCGCTGAGGCCAGCCGGCGAGTTCAAAATTTCCTTACGTTGCTCAAAACCATAATGACCGGCCAAAAATTTCTGGACCGAGTCTGCAAACTGCTGCTGCTCTTCGCTGTATTCAAAGTTCATGATGGTGTTCTCAGAGTCCGAGACTCATTTTGGCGATGATGTTGCGCTGAATCTCGTTCGAGCCGGCGTAGATACTGGCTTTACGCACGTTGCAATAACGTGGTGCGAGACGCGACATGAAATGATCAATCGAGCCATGATCGACGGCCTTGAACGGCTGCGCCCGAGGACCCACTGCCTGCATCATCAATTCAGTAATGCCCTGCTGAATTTCGGTGCCGCGAATTTTCAAAAGCGAGACATCAGCACCGGGTGGCTGACCCGTTCGCCGCATCTGGTCAAGAAACCGCATCGAAGTGATTTCAAGGGCCTCAAGTTCAATTTCGACCCGAGACAAGCGGTCTCTAAAACGCGGGTCTTCAAGCAGGGGCCGACCGTTTTTGATCTCACGCGTTGCGAGCGCACGCAGCGTGCCGATCTCACGACGAGACGCACTCACATTGCCCGTGCCCATGCGCTCATGACCTAGCAAATATTTTGCAACGGTCCAGCCCTTGTGTTCTTCAAAGATCAAGTTCTGCACTGGGACGACAACATCATCGAAAAAGATTTCATTCACCTCGTGACCACCGTCCATCAGAATCAGCGGACGCACCGTGATCCCGGGGGTATTCATGTCGATGAGCAGGAAGCTGATGCCTTCCTGGCGACGCTCTACGTTTGAGTCGGTACGGACCAGACAAAAAATCCAGTCGCCGTAATGCCCCAACGTCGTCCAGATCTTCTGGCCGGTGACATGGTAAAAGTCCCCTTTGCGATCAGCCCGACATTTGAGGGCAGCCAAATCCGAGCCAGCCCCTGGCTCCGAATAGCCCTGCACCCAAAAATCATCACCAGTTCGAATTCGCGGCAAGAAACGTTCTTTTTGCTCGGCGGTACCAAATCGAAGCAACACTGAGGCACACATGACAGGTCCAAACGGCGGTAGCCCAGGAGCACCCGCCAGACCAAATTCTTCATCGAAAATATAACGTTGGGTGATATCCCAACCAGTACCGCCCCACTCAACGGGCCAGTGCGGCACAGACCAGCCTTTGGCCGCAAGGATCCGGTGCCAACGCAAGTACTCGTCTTTTGAAAGCCCGTGGTAGTTGACGACCTTGTCGCGAATATCGGCTGGCAGGTTGGCACTTAACCATTCACGTACTTCGCCCCGGAAGCTCGATTCTTCGGCGGAATAACTCAAATCCACAGCGGTCTCCTCAATCAGACGGTCTCAATTTTCCCAATCATACCGCTCAGCCGAACCGGAGGATCAGGGAACCAACCATTGCAGTCCCCCAGTTGTGAGCAGGGCACGTCGATGCCCAGATCTCGAAAGTTCGAGCCAATCGATTGATACGACATCGGCACACACGACGGCCAGGTGGTGGGGGCCGCCGCGGAGATCGAGGGGCTGCGGGCCCTCGCTCCCGGGCGGAGTCTCCGGTACAGCTGTTTCCGCCGGTGGTGCTGGTGCCACAGGATTGACTGATACGGTCCTCAGAGCAGCGCCCGGCGGCGCCGCCGAGAGGTAGTCCCCGGCCAAAGGCGATTGCGCAACAGAAGCCCATGCCGAGTCGACCAGGGGCCCGGCATCCAAAATGTGGATGGTCACCCGGGCCCTGATTTGCCAACTCAATCGCCGACTCCAGAAAACGAGGGTTGCCCCCGGATGAGCTCTCAACTCCGGCACCTTTGGGCTGCGCCGATCCGTGTAAAACAGTAGGCGCCCCGCGCCGACATCCGCGCGGCGAAGCACCACCGTACGAGCCTGCGCAGACCCATCCAACCCAATGCTGGCAAGCACCGGGGTGCGCCATTCGTGATGACGATCAACGCACGCGCGTTGCAACTGCAGCCAAACCTGGGACGCGATTTCGTCCCCCCCGATCACTTCGGTCATCGACTAAGTTTCCGCCAGCACCAGGCCCCGATGGGTCTCTGCTTGCTGAACGATCTGCTGGAGTCGAGCCGGATCCAGTCGCGACAAATTTTTAATCTGCATCACCATTCTAGGATTTTTAACCAATGTCGCCTGGTGGCGATTTAAGAAATCCCAATACAGGGTCGTAAACGGGCAAGCCTTTTCACCCACTGATACGCCCGGATCGTAACGACATCCCTTGCAATAATTACTCATCCGCTGGATGTACTTCCCAGTCGCAGCGTAGGGCTTACTCGCCATCACACCACCATCGGCGTGCTGGCTCATCCCCAGGGTGTTGGGCAGCTCAACCCATTCGACCGCGTCAACATAGACCGCGAGATACCAGCGATGCACATCGTGCGGATCCACACCCAGAAGCATCGTGTAAAGCCCCGTCACCATCAGGCGTTGAATGTGGTGGGCGTAGCCATGCTTTAGGGTCTGGTGTATCGACTCCCGAAGGCAAACCATCTCGGTTTCGCCGTGCCAAAAGAAGGCCGGGAGTCGATGCCGCGCATTGAGGGTATTGCGCCCGGAGTACTCGGGCATCTGAGTCCAATAGATGCCTCGAACGAATTCGCGCCAACCCAGAATTTGCCGAATAAACCCCTCGGTAGACGCCAGCGGCACCTCGCCGCGGTGATATGCCGTTTCAGCCGCTCGCACGACCTCTTGGGGGTTGAGTAGTTTGAGATTCAACGCCGCGCTGAGATGTGAGTGGTAGAGCCATGCCTGACCCGTCCACATTGCATCCTGATACTGACCAAAGAACGGCAGACGCTTCGCGACAAATTCATCCAGAACTTGTAACGCCTGAAACCGGGTCACCGGCCAATCAAACTGTTCGAGACTACCCGGGTGATCGGGCATTCGCG
>RFPW01000430.1 GCA_009925965.1 Betaproteobacteria bacterium | reverse complement strand
TTGCGGCGGCGTGTGGTGCCGGTGATGCTCGCGCACGAACGCGGCGGCATCCTCAAACGTGATTGGCGCAAGGGTGAGGCGCCCCATCACTCATCCCCCAAATGCTGGTGGGCGAGGGTGACGCGGCGGATCAGGTCAAGGGCCGCAAGCATCTCGCTGTGCTTTGTGATTCCGCGCGATACGCCCCGTGCCCACGCCTCAAGCTCGGCGCGGGTGGTGAAGCGGGGTAACGTGGAATCTCCGGGACTCCCGCTGCCTGTTCTTGCCCCGTTCTGCCGCTTGTTGTGTTGCCGCGAACAGCACCTGCGGTCTTGCCATCAAGGGCGGCATTCCCTAGGGAAACTGCGGCTCGGGGAGTAGCGCAGCCTGGTAGCGCATCTGCTTTGGGACAAGGCAAGCTATCCGACATTGTGCTTTCCTTTCATGCGCTTGGTTGCAATCTCGCCCGCTGGTCCGGTGATGGTCCGGGACTTGGGTGCAACAGGGCAGTTTATCAGGTGCTCCATTGCCACTTGAACGGGGCCGGGGATCGTGCCGGTAAAGTCATCGGACTCCCAGCGACTGATGGTCTGCCAACCATGCGTTCCCATGCGCAGGGCTTTGGCCAAACTCTTTTGAGTGAGGCCAAGGCTCGCACGAGCGGCGCGGAAGTCAGCGGGCGTCATTGGCATCCTTGGGCATGAGCTTGCCAGTACGGCGGCATGTCTTTGTGCCGTGCGGATAGTGTCCACCAGCGTTTATCAGATCGCGAAATGCCGTGCGCGCTGCCAGAGTGAAACCCGCAGGCGCGCTATCGGTAAACCAACCCTGATATGCGGCATCGTCAACCATGTCGCGGAACACATCATGCGCGACGGCGGTGGTCGCCTTGTTGCCAGCAAACGATTTGACCAAACCAACTGGCAAATCGCGTTGTTCCCGATCCGCCAAAAACTTGGCGCTTACCTTGACTGTGAACATTTTGCTTTCTCCTGCTAAGGCGGGGTCAACCCCTGCAACCCTTCATATAGGGCAATCGCTATAGCGTCAAGCGGTTTTCTTGCGAGTCGCGTCGATTTTCTCGCCTTGCTCGGTCGCCAAAAGCATCGCCCGCACATCATCCTCAAGAGCATGGGCGTACTTGGCGGTCGTGGTCACATCG
>RFPW01000429.1 GCA_009925965.1 Betaproteobacteria bacterium | reverse complement strand
TTCCTGATCTTTGATTTCCTCAACTTCGGCAACATGATCAACAACAAGTGGGGTCGCATTGACGAGGGAGGCTTCCCGCTGACCCGTAACTTCGTGAACTACAACGGGGTGGATGAGCAAGGCCGTTATGTATACAGCCTGCGTTCAGGTGGCGTATCGCCACTGCAGACGCGTCAGGCTTCGGGCGAATCCCAGTGGGCGGTTCAGGTCACCGCACGTTACGAATTCTAGTTCTGATCAGAACCGCGGATCGAAGGCCCCGATTAAGACTTGATCGGGGCCTGATCGTGGGGCCTGGGATTCAGCGCCCCCCGGCCCTGCTCCAGGCTGATTTGCGGGTGACTAGTTCGAGAGCGGCAGCCGGTGCGCCCCCGAAGCAAGCCCTGACTTCGCCCTCACCGTTTGCGCCATAGCGGACGGGGCTCCCGCGTCGTAGAGCTCGCCACCTGCCCCCAGCAACAAAGCGTGCCCGGCAGCAATGTCCCAGGATTGGGCTCCGTGCAAGGTGAGCGTAGCCACCGCGTCGCCTGCAGCGACCCGCGCGAGGCGATAGGCGATGCTGGTCATTGGAATGAAACTTGCAGGCGCAACGAGTGCTGCGCTCGCCTCGGACCGTTGGGTGGCCGATGTGCTCATCAGGACGTGACTGCCCTGTACTAGTTTTTGATCAGTAAGCGACGGGGTAAGTGCATGGTCAAGTGATATTCCATTGCGCCGCACGGGCCCGGCCCCTTTTGCCCAGGCAATCAGATCGGGCCCGCGATCAGGGGGCATCGGCGCATAGACAACGCCCAGGACGGGGTGCCCCTCATCGAGAAGGGCGACTGAGACCGAACTCCCGCCAAGCCCTCGCAAAAAGTCCCTGGTGCCGTCGTGTGGGTCAACCACCCAGCAGGTGCGTCGCTGCTCAGGTGACGCGTCCGCGGGGCAGGGCACCACGCCGAGCTCTTCGCCAATAAATCGTGCGGGCCAAGCGGCCAGCAACGCGGTGCGCAAGGCCAGTTCAATTTCAGCGTCCACCGGGGCCGAGTCGGCGGCGCCGCGTCGCCCCTCTGGACGGGCCCTTTCGGCGACCAGACGGGCTCCTGCGTCTGTGACACTAGAACAGACTGCGTTGAGTAGGGCCGAAAGATCTAGGCTTGTTTGCATCAAT
>RFPW01000428.1 GCA_009925965.1 Betaproteobacteria bacterium | reverse complement strand
CACGATGAACCAAGCCAACGATATCGACATCCTGTTCGAGCGCGGCAGGCTGATTCCACAGGATTGGGCCCGGCGCCTGCCATTCAACAGTGCGCCCACCACCTCCGTCTCGGTGATCCTGGTGCGCAAGGGCAACCCGAAAAACATCCGTGACTGGAGCGATCTTGGCCGCTCGGGGGTCGGCGTGATCATCCCGAATCCGAAGACCTCGGGCAACGGTCGTTACACCTACTTGGCAGCTTGGGGCGCCGGCATCAAGAGCGGTCTGAACGCCGACGCGGCCAAAGCGTTGGTGACTCGGATCTTCACGAACGTCCCGGTGCTCGATGGCGGCGGCCGAGGTGCCACGACAACCTTCGCCCAGCGCAATCTGGGCGACGCGTTGGTGACGTTTGAGAGCGAGGCACCACTGATCGAGCGCGAATTTGGCGGTGGTTTCGAAGTGATTTACCCGAGCCGAACGATCCTGGCCGAAAACCCGGTGAGCGTGGTCGACACGGTCGTCGATCGCCGTGGCACACGCAAACAAGCCGAGGCTTACCTTCAGTTTCTTTACACCGAGGTGGGTCAGGAGACCGCAGCCAAACACAACCTGCGCCCACGCAACGACAAGGTCCTGGCGCGATACACCAAACTGTTCCCAAAGGTCAGTACCTTCACCGTCGACGAAGTCTTCGGGGGTTGGGTCAAGGCGCAGAAGGATCATTTCAACGACGGCGGCCTGTACGACCAGGTGATCGCCGCTGCCAAGACGCGCTGAGCCTCGAGCCGGCACCTTCGTGTTCCTCTCCCGCAGCCTGCTCAAGCGACACACCGTATTGCCAGGTTTTGACCTCGCACTCGGATTCTCGCTCCTCTACATCAGTCTCATCGTACTAATCCCCTTATCTGCAGCGTTCCTGCGAACGTTTGCGCTGACCTGGCCGCAGTTCCTGGATGCCACGACCACTCCCCGGGTACTGGCGTCCTACCGGTTGACCTTCGGCGCCTCATTCCTAGCAGCATTGCTCAATGCCTTCTTTGGGCTGATCTTGGCCTGGGTACTGGTGCGCTACCCCTTCCCCGCTAGGCGCCTGATCGATGCCCTGGTTGACCTGCCCTTCGCCCTACCCACCGCCGTGGCTGGCATCGCTCTGACCGCTATTTACGCCCAGAATGGCTGGATCGG
>RFPW01000427.1 GCA_009925965.1 Betaproteobacteria bacterium | reverse complement strand
AGATCGAGCCGGAGGTAGTAAAGGGTCCCCGCGAGGTACAGCAGCAGGGCTGGGCTGATGGTGAGTTCCAGCCAGGGGAGTTCAGCCAGCGTGAGGGCGGGACGGGCCAGAAAACTCATGATCGCGACCACAATCATCGGGATGCCGACGAAATGGGTCGCTATGTTGCGACGGTCGCGGTGGTAGGCAGCATATTGGGTCAGATGCTGCTCGAGTGCGTTCATCACTTCATTTCGGTGACGAACTGTCCCCCTGACCGGCGCACTTTTTTCAGATTGACCAACCAGTCGCCTTCGGGCTCACGATAGCCCAGCGGCACCAGGACAACGCTACGGAGGCCACGCGCGCCCAGATCGAGAATCTGATCGATCGCCTTGGGGTCGAAGCCTTCCATCGGCGTGCTGTCCACTTCTTCAAAAGCGGCTGCGATCAGCGCTGCGCCGAGACCGATATAAGCCTGTTTCGCAGCGTGCTGAAAATTGACCTCTGCGTCACGCGCAGGGTAGGTCGCGAGCAACTGTTGGCGATAGGCCTCCCAGCCTTCATTGACCGATTCGCGCACGGTATTTGTCAGGTCAAACATCATATTGATGCGCTCGGGGGTGTAGTGATCCCAGGCAGCAAAAACGAGTAGGTGAGAACAATCGGTGATCTGCGCCTGATTCCAGGCCTTTGCCCTGATGCGCTCGCGAAGCTCGGGGTTCTTGACCACGATAATTTCGAATGGCTGCAGGCCGCTCGACGTCGGGGCCAGGCGAGCGGCTTCAATAATCCGATCCACCTTGTCCTGGGACACTGGTTTGGCTGGATTCATTTTCTTGGTGGCGTAACGCCACTGCAGTTTTTCGAGCAGTTCAGACATGTTTTAAGTCGAGGAGATTGTCCAAGGGGCAACCAGATTAGCATTTTCGTTTGGTCATCCTACGACCGTGTTTCGGAGGCGTCCCTTAGTGCGCCTTATTCGCGGATGGTGCGCAGGTGGGATTTTCCGGCCGCGGTCAGGCGATAGCGCTGGAGTCGGCTTCTGGGCTTATTGGGGATGGTCATCTCGACGAAACCCAAAGCGACGGCAGCCTGTTGGTAATTTTTGCGAAAATGCTTTTCGTCTTTCAGAGCCAGTGCTGTCATGAGCTCCGCGCGGCTCATATCACCGCGTATTGCCAGTAGAAG
>RFPW01000426.1 GCA_009925965.1 Betaproteobacteria bacterium | reverse complement strand
TCGCGCACGGCCGGGAAAAATCGGCTTCACCAAAACCGTCAACGCCGGGCGCTACAAAGCAGGGCAGCCCAACACGCAGACTCTATGCGGGATGCTGATGCATTCGAGCATGGCCATCACCCTTACCGGCACACCCCTCGGGCTGACGGCGGTGAAATTCTGGACGCGAAAGAAGTTCAAGGGAACGCTCGCGCTCAAGCGGCACATCAATCCCACACGCGTGCCGATCGAAACGAAGGAGAGCTACCGCTGGCTGGAAAACCTACGCCAGTCCATCACTCTCGTCGGCACGCCCGAGCGCTGCGTGCATGTGGGCGACCGGGGGAGCGACATCTATGAACTTTACTGCACCGCGAAGGATCTTGGCACCAACTTCCTTGTGCGGGTGCAGACGAACAGGCTGGCCGAGCGGCCTGCCGATGCGGCCCCACAGCATCCTACTCATCGCGTCTTTGCCCAACTTGCAGCAGCACCTTGGGCGGGCCGTCATGCCATCATTGTCGATCAGGAAGAGGCGACCTGGCTGCAAGTAAAATTCGTCGCCATCAACACTTTGCCGCCTGTGGGCAAACAAAAGCGCTACAATTCACAGGTTTTGACCTACATCCATGCCGTCGAAGAAAATCCACCGCCCGGCCGTGAGCCGATCGACTGGAAGCTGGTGACTAACTTGCCGGTGGGTGATCTCTCGGCGGCGGTTGAGAAGCTTGGCTGGTACGCTCTGCGCTGGAAGGCGGAGGTGTTCCATAAGGTCATAAAATCGGGCTGCCGTGCTGAGGAGGCGAGGCTTGAGACCGCCGAAAGGCTGGCAAAGTTCCTCGCCCTCATTGCGGTGGTGAGCTGGCGCATATTCTTCGTCACCATGTCAGCGCGCGCCAAGCCCGATAGCGCGCCCGACAGCGTTCTCACCGCGGCCGAGATCAACGCGCTGAATCGGATCGACGCGTCCCGAACGCGACCACGCCTCAAAACGCCCACGCTCGCCGCCTATCTGCTGCAAATCGCAATGCTGGGCGGCTACCTCGCCCGCAAAAATGATCCGCCTCCCGGCAACATGGTCGTCTGGCGCGGCATGACCCGCTTGCACGACATCTCGTTTGGCATCTCCATTGGATCGCGACCAAGATGTGGGTAATTGTAAGCCGGCGAGCCCCGCCTACCGCATCGCGGC
>RFPW01000425.1 GCA_009925965.1 Betaproteobacteria bacterium | reverse complement strand
CCGGATTGGATGCGGTTCTGGTGGCGGTTGAGTTGGCGTTGGAGACCGGACCGCCGGGCAAGGTCAGCGTCGAGCATGTCGTCAACGTTCTGGGTAGGCTTAACGCTGCGCCAGCGCCACCCAATGTGGCAACGCCACTGAAGGTGACAACCCCGCCACGCGCCGACACTGCGCGCTATGACAGCTTGCGTACCGACAGCGCCGAAGAAGACTTGGTGAGCGCGATCAGCGAGGGAGTTCCACATGAAGACTGATGTGCTCATGGAACTCAAGGCTTTGCGCCTGCAGGGGATGGCGGGTGCGTGGGCCGATCTGGTTGAGCAAGGCGGGCAGACCGGAATCGAATCCTCGCGCTGGCTGATCGAACATCTTCTGCAGGCCGAGACGACAGATCGGGCGATGCGTTCGGTGAGCCATCAGATGCATGTTGCCCGATTCCCGGTGCATCGGGATCTGGCCGGGTTTGACTTTGAAGTCTCACCGGTTGATCGAACGCTCGTGAGTACATTGGCCACGACGGCCTTTACCGATAAGGCCCACAACGTCGTGCTGGTTGGCGGGCCCGGCACCGGAAAGACGCATCTTGCAACGGCCATCGGAATCTCGGGCATCACGCGCCATGGCAAGCGGGTACGGTTTTACTCGACGGTGGATCTGGTCAACGCGCTCGAGCAGGAGAAGGCGCAAGGCAAGGCCGGGCGGATCGCCACGAGTCTGCTGCGAATGGATCTGGTGATTCTGGACGAATTGGGCTACCTGCCCTTCAGTCAGGCGGGCGGTGCGCTGCTGTTTGACCTGCTTAGCAAGCTCTATGAGCACACGAGCGTGGTGATCACGACCAATCTGGACTTCGGTGAATGGTCCAGCGTTTTTTGCGACGCCAAGATGACGACCGCGCTACTCGATCGCCTCACGCACCACTGTCATATCGTGGAGACTGGCAACGAATCGATTCGGTTCAGTCGCAGTACGGCCGAGGCGAAAAAGCGCATCAAGGCCCGAGAGCAGGCCCGAAGGAGTGCCCAATCGGGGATTGAAGTCGAACCATTCTGATGACAGGAAACACTAGAGGTCGATCGGCTTTGGGCTAAGCCCTGCGCCGATCAACCTTCGAAATCAGAACGATGAAAAGGAGTTAAACGACCCGGCAAAACGCTACACTTATCCACAG
>RFPW01000424.1 GCA_009925965.1 Betaproteobacteria bacterium | reverse complement strand
ATGCATGGCCTCAGATCTACTCACTCAGATCTGCTCAAGGTCTTGCTCGCCGAGATAAGCGACCTGCACTTCGGGGCTTTGACGCACGAAATCAGGCGTCCCCGAGGCAATCACCGAACCATTGACCATCACGGTGATGCAGTCAGCCACCCGGAATACGGCATCCATGTCGTGCTCGACGAGCAAAATACCGTGCCGGGCTTTCAAGTCGACCAGGAGCGCTAGCATCCGTTCAGTCTCCTCAGCGCCCATGCCTGCCAGAGGCTCATCGAGCAGCAGGACTTGAGGTGCGGTGGCCAGACACATCGCGATTTCAAGCTGGCGCTTCTGACCGTGGCTGAGCAAACCAGCCTTGCTGTCGAGAACCTCAGCCAGGCCGGCACGTTCGGCGGCTTCGTGGGCGGCCGCGGTGCTATGGGTACAGCCCTGGGCGTCTTGCCACCAGGCCCAGGGCTTTGGCATGCGGGCCTGGGCGGCGAGGCGACAATTTTCAAGAACCGAGAAGCTCGAGTAGATCGTATTGCGCTGATAGCTGCGCCCCAGGCCAGCCCGAGCCCGGCGGGGCTGGCTCCATCCGGTCACGTCCTGACCCATCAGTTCCACCCGACCGCTCGTCGGCGCAAGTTCGCCGGACAGAATATTCACAAGCGTGGATTTACCGGCGCCATTGGTGCCGATGACTGCATGAACGCTGCCACGGGCAATCTCCAGTGAGACCTGATTGACCGCAATCAATCCGCCCCATCGCTGGGTGATCTCCCGGCCCCGCAGCAGCGGTCCGGATTCAGCGGCCTTGCCGGAGACCCCTGATGGTTCGATCGCGGATCGCTTCATCCGCGCATCCCCTCCGCTTGGGCGCGCCGAGACGATCGACCGATCAGGCGATCACGGATCTGGGCAGGCAACCCTACCAGGCCGTTGGGCAAGGTGGCGACACTGGCGATGATGGCGAAGCCCAGTCCAAGGTGCCAGTGTTTGGCAAATGCGCCAAAGATCGCTTCGGACTGGAAGACTTCCTGCAAGAAGGCAAACGCAAACGCCCCGATCAGCGCGCCGCGCAAGTGCCCGATCCCACCCAGGATGACCATAATCAGTACCGATCCGCTGAAGTGCCAGCTCATCAATTCCGGGTTGACGAAGCCATCCTTGACCGCGAACAGAAAGCCCCCGAGACCTGC
>RFPW01000423.1 GCA_009925965.1 Betaproteobacteria bacterium | reverse complement strand
GAGGGATGCACACCCTCACAGGTTGACAAGGCCATTGAGAAATTTGGCTTCGCGATGGGGCCGTTCCGCATGGGCGACCTGGCAGGTAACGATATCGGCTGGGCGATCCGCAAGCGCCGCGCGGTAGAACGGCCCAATATGCGTTACAGCCTGACGGCGGACCGGCTCTGCGAAATGGGCCGTTTTGGTCAGAAGACGAGCGCCGGCTGGTATGACTACAAGCCGGGCAAGCGCGATGCAATCCCGTCCGCTGTGGTCGAGCAAATGATTGTGGATTATCGGACCAGCATCGGTCGCACCCCCCGCAAGGTGAGCGACGAGGAGATTGTTCAGCGTCTGGTTTTCGCCCTCGTCAACGAGGCGGCCAAGATCCTCGAGGAAGGCATCGCGAGCCGTGCGAGCGACATCGACATGGTTTACCTGACGGGTTATGGGTTCCCGCTCCATCGTGGCGGCCCCATGTGCTATGCCGATACGGTCGGCCTTTACAACGTGGTTCAGGCCATGAAGCGCTTTGCTCAAAACCCCGATGACGATCCTGCGTTCTGGCAACCCGCGCCCCTCCTGGCGCGTCTGGTGGCCGAAGGTAAATCGTTCAGTTAACTCATCCTTGGAATTGTCATGACTCAAGCTGTCATCGTCTCTACTGCCCGCACCCCCCTGGCCAAGAGCTGGCGTGGTGCATTCAACATGACCCACGGCGCCACTCTAGGCGGACACGCGGTCAAGGCCGCTGTCGAACGTGCAGGCATCGAAGCCGGCGCCATCGAAGATGTCCTGATCGGCTGTGCAACGCCTGAGGGTGCAACCGGTTCGAACATTGCGCGCCAGATCGCCCTGCGTGCCGGGCTGCCCATTACCGTCGGCGGTGTGACCGTCAACCGCTTCTGCTCGAGCGGCCTGCAAACCATCGCCATGGCCGCGCAGCGCATCATCGCCGGCGAGGGTGATGTCTATGTCGCGGGTGGCGTTGAGAGCATCTCCTGCGTTCAGCAGGAAGCCAATCACCACATGATCGCGGATGCCTGGCTCGCCCAGAACAAACCCGAGATCTACTGGAATATGTTGCAGACGGCAGAGAACGTTGCCAAGCGTTATCACATTCCAAAAGAGCGGATGGACGAGTACGGGGTCGGCAGTCAGCAACGCGCCTGCGCTGCACAAGAGGCCGGGCTTTTCAATGCCGAGATCGCCCCAATC
>RFPW01000422.1 GCA_009925965.1 Betaproteobacteria bacterium | reverse complement strand
CGCACTGGTCACCGCGCCAATTCACAAGGAGGCGCTCGCCGCCGCCGGCGTGCCTTACCCGGGACACACGGAGATGCTGGCGACGCTGGCCGGGGTCGCCGAAGTCCGGATGATGCTGGCCAATGACGAACTGCGCACCGTCCTCGTGACCGTGCATCTGGCATTGCGCGATGCGATCCTCGCCATCACGACGGATCGGGTGTTGCGCACCATCCAGATGACCCACGATGCGCTCCAGCGGGCGGGCGTGGCGGCCCCCCGAATCGCGGTCGCGGGACTCAACCCACACGCGGGCGAGGGCGGTTTGTTCGGACGTGAAGAAATCGACCAGATCGAGCCCGCGATTCGCCAGGCGCGCTCCTTGGGCCTGGATGCCAGCGGCCCCTGGGCGCCTGACACCGTTTTTATGCGCGCTCGAGGCTTTCGCGAGTTCGACGTGGTCGTCGCCATGACGCATGACCATGGCTTGATCCCAGTCAAGTATCTCGGACTGGACGCCGGCGTCAATGCAACGATCGGGCTGCCCTTCGTACGAACGAGCCCCGACCACGGGACGGCGTTCGACATCGCCGGGCAGGGGCGCGCTGACCTCCGCAGCTTTGCGGCTGCGGTCGCAATGGCGCAATCGCTTTGTTCGCCGACACCCCGCGCCCCATAATCCATCCAAACTCTGGTCGATCCACCCCACAAACCCAAACTGCACGCCCCATGTCCACACGCATTGATTTTCGAAGCGACACCGTCACCCGTCCCACCCCCGCGATGCGGGACGCCATGCTCAGCGCTCAGGTTGGCGACGACGTCTTTGGCGATGACCCGACCGTACTGGAGTTGCAGGCAGAGGCCGCGCAAATGCTCGGCTTCGAGGCTGCACTCTTTGTTCCCTCGGGCACCCAGGCCAATCTGATCGCCATGATGACGCAGTGCGCGCGCGGCGAAGAGGCCATACTCGGACAGCACTCCCATGCTTACCGATGGGAGAGCGGCGGGATGGCGGTCTTAGGGTCAATCCACCCCCAGCCGCTCGAGAACCGGCCCGATGGCACGATTGATCTCGCTCAGGTCGCCGCTGCCATCAAACCCGACGACCCCCATTTCGCTCACACCCGGCTATTTGGGCTGGAGAACACCATCGGTGGCAAGGTGTTGCCGCTGGACTACCTTCAAACCGCGGGTGCACTTTGCCAGCGCTATGGCTTG
>RFPW01000421.1 GCA_009925965.1 Betaproteobacteria bacterium | reverse complement strand
GCTGGCTGCGTCAACCCCGGTGCGTGCTTGAGTTTTCTGCGCAAGAGCGCGAGCGCGAAAAGCGGCCCGGCGCCCTTCTCCGCCATTCTTACGAATGGCTCTTGAAATGGCCTCCTGATGCGCATCGGCACTGCGCGGTTGCCAATCGTCATCGTCGATTGCAACTTCCTCTGCGCCAGCATGACGGGCCGCAATCGCTTTAGCTTCAGCGGGGTCGAGTCGATTGCCGATATCGTCATCAATCAACTCATCTTCGTCATGATCATCCCAGTCCTCATGATCACTCTCATCTGAAGAAATCTCTCGAACGGTCTCAGGCTCGAGGTCCACGCCGGCCGCTCGCAGTGCAGCATCGCTCTCACGCATCGCGGTCTGCAATGCCAACACCTCAGCGCCTTCAAGTTCGAGCCACCGCCCGCGGCGCAGGCGTGTCGGCAAGGCAACCGGCCCAAACCGCACGCGCACCAATCGGCTGACCGTCAGCCCAACGGCATCAAAAAGGCGCCGAACTTCGCGGTTACGGCCCTCTGAAATCACCACCCGATACCAGCAATTGGCCCCTGTGCCACCGATCTCAGAGACCACAGAAAATGCCGCGGGTCCATCCTCTAGTTCGACACCATTCAGAAGTTTCTGACGAGCGCCTTCATCAACCCGCCCAAGGATACGAACCGCGTACTCGCGCTCCCAGCCATAGCGCGGATGCATCAGCCGATTCGCAATGTCCCCAGAAGTCGTGAAGATCAGCAAGCCTTCTGTATTTAGATCCAGCCGACCCACCGCAACCCAACGACCGCCGCGCGGTTTGGGCAGGCGCTCGAACACCAATGGGCGGTGTTCGGGGTCTTCACGGGTCACCACTTCGCCCGCAGGCTTGTGATAAAGCAACACACGCGGCACCGAGCCGGTGGGTTTACGGCGCAATGGACGTCCGTTGATCCGGATGAGATCCATCGGACCAATCCGTTGTCCCACATGCGCTGGCTCGCCATTAACCGATACCCGACCGGCGAGAATCAGCTCCTCCATGTCGCGACGCGAACCGATACCCGATTCCGCCAGGACTTTATGCAATTTGGGCGAATCGTCATCGGGCAGCGGACGAATGTGTCGTGGCAACCGACGCCTCGGATCACCAGCATCGAGACCCACTGCGGCCTGCACGGGCCAACTCGGAATACGCTCCTCCTCGGGCACCTCGAGGTCTGGTCGCGGTGTTCGTGGACCCCG
>RFPW01000043.1 GCA_009925965.1 Betaproteobacteria bacterium | reverse complement strand
AGTGCGTGATGGAGGAAGCATGATTGCGCAGGAATTGGAAGTCAGCCTCCACATGGCGTTCGTTGAGGCGCGCCAGCAGCGTCACGAATTTATTACGGTCGAGCACCTGTTGCTTGCGCTGCTCGATAACCCGTCGGCTGCCGAGGTGTTGCGCGCTTGCGCGGCCAATCTCGACGACCTTCGCAAAAATCTGACCCAGTTCATTCGGGAAAACACCCCCGTCGTACCCGGGACTGAGGAGATCGACACGCAACCCACCCTCGGCTTTCAGCGGGTGATACAGCGGGCGATCATGCACGTGCAGAGCACGTCCAACGGCAAAAAGGAAGTCACGGGGGCGAACGTCCTGGTGGCGATTTTTGGCGAGAAGGACTCGCATGCGGTGTACTACCTGCACCAGCAGGGGATTACCCGTCTTGATGTCGTCAATTTCATCAGCCACGGGATCACGAAGACCCCGCAACCCAAAGAATCGTCGGGTCGCGAGGAGCCAGCAGAGGCCGAAGCCGATGCGCAAGCGCCTCAGCAGGCTGGCGCGCTCGATCAATACACCAGCAACCTTAATGTGCAAGCGAAAGAAGGTCGCATCGACCCCCTCATCGGCCGCGAGGCTGAAGTAGAGCGGGTGATTCAGGTCTTGTGCCGGCGGCGCAAGAACAATCCGCTGTTGGTGGGCGAGGCAGGTGTCGGCAAGACCGCGATTGCGGAAGGGCTTGCCTGGCGGATCACGCAAAAGGATGTCCCCGACGTGCTCTCCGAGGCCGTCGTCTTCTCCCTCGATATGGGGTCTTTACTCGCCGGTACCAAGTACCGTGGCGACTTCGAACAGCGCCTCAAAGCGGTCCTCAAGCAACTCAAGGCTAATCCGCACGCGGTGCTGTTTATCGACGAGATTCACACCCTCATTGGCGCAGGCTCCGCATCTGGCGGGACGCTCGATGCGTCGAACCTTCTCAAGCCCGCATTGGCTTCGGGCCAACTCAAGTGCATTGGTGCGACGACCTACACCGAATATCGCGGCATTTTTGAGAAAGATCATGCGCTGTCTCGGCGTTTCCAGAAGATTGATGTCAACGAACCGACCGTGGAACAAACGGTTCAGATCCTGCGTGGCCTCAAATCACGGTTTGAAGAGCACCATGGGGTCAAGTATTCGGCATCGGCCCTGTCGGCGGCGGCTGAGTTGGCTGCCAAGTACATCAACGACCGCCATTTGCCCGACAAAGCCATCGATGTGATCGATGAGGCGGCGCATCCTGCCCAAGAGCCGTCAGAAAAAGGTCATTGGTAAGAACGAGATCGAGGACATCGTTGCCAAAATTGCCCGCATCCCGCCAGCATCGGTCTCGAGTGACGATCGCTCGAAGTTGCAGGTACTTGATCGCGATCTCAAAAATGTCGTCTTCGGTCAGGATCAGGCGATTGAAGCGCTTGCGGCCGCGATCAAAATGGCCCGCTCTGGTCTTGGGAGACCTGAAAAACCGATCGGCGCGTTCCTGTTCTCAGGCCCAACGGGTGTTGGCAAAACCGAGGTCGCGAAGCAACTCGCGTTCATCCTGGGCATTGAACTGATTCGCTTCGACATGTCCGAGTACATGGAGCGTCATGCGGTCTCGCGGCTGATTGGGGCTCCTCCGGGGTACGTTGGATTTGACCAGGGCGGATTGCTCACTGAGGCCGTGACCAAGAAGCCGCACTCGGTGCTGCTGCTCGACGAAATCGAGAAGGCCCATCCGGATATTTTCAATATCCTGCTCCAGGTCATGGACCATGGCACGCTCACGGACAACAATGGCCGCAAGGCGGATTTCCGTAACGTGATCATGATTATGACGACGAATGCGGGCGCGGAGTCCCTGCAGAAGAGTTCGATTGGTTTCTCGAACACCAAGCAGGCTGGTGACGAGATGATCGACATCAAGCGCATGTTCACTCCGGAGTTCCGTAATCGACTCGATGCGATCATCTCTTTCCGCTCGCTCGATCCGGACGTGATCATGCGGGTTGTCGACAAGTTCCTGATTCAGCTTGAAGACCAGCTTCAGGAGAAGAAAGTCGAGGCGATCTTCACCGACAAGCTGCGCGCTTTCCTTGCCAAGAAGGGCTTTGACCCGCTCATGGGTGCGCGACCGATGCATCGACTGATTCAGGACATGATTCGGCGCGCCTTGGCCGATGAACTGCTTTTTGGGCGTTTGTTGACCGGCGGCAAGGTGGTGGTTGACCTCGACGAAGCCGATAAAGTGCAACTCTCGTTTGATGGCCCTGTGCGACCCGTTCCACCCGCAGGTGAGGGCGAAGAGCGCAGCGGGGTCGAAGTCGTACCGGCCTGAATGCAGGGAGCTTGGTAGATGAAGTTAAATCACTCGATGCGCCGGCCAGAATTGTCGGCGCTTGGCGTGGCGCTAGTTTCGGCGCGGGGCTTGGCGCTGGGCGCATTTTTTGGATTTGGGATGACGCTGACAAGTCAGGCGGCCCATGCCCAATCCGCTCCCGCCCCTACAGCGGCGGAATCCGCGATTGCGGGGAGAGTTCTGGCGTCTAACTGTGCAAATTGTCATGGCATGGACGGCCGATCCGCAGGGGGGATGCCGATGCTTGCAGGCTACCCCCGCGATGCGATGGTGTCGACTATGCAGGCGTTCCGGTCTGGTCAGCGGCCCGCGACCATCATGCACCAGCTCGCAAAGGGCTATACCGACGACCAGATCGCGTTGGTGGCCGAGCACTTCTCGCGACTGAAAGCCCTGCCCTGAGTTTCTGATCGGGCGCGATCTCCTGCAACATCCTGGGGCCGAGTGGTCGAGGGGAAAATTCGATGTCTGAACTGATCCAATCCCGTCGCCGCTTGCTCAAAGGCGCCGCCGTATGGGGCGTTTCCTCTGGACTCTTGGCGGGTTGCGCTGCTCCCGGTGGCATGACGCCTGGAGCCCCCGCGGTCGTCGAACGCCGGCTGGGGCGCGTGGGCGTGATCGGCGCCGGGTTCGGCGGTGCGACCGCCGCGCGTTACCTCAAGCATTGGGGCGGGTCGAGTCTCGATGTCGTCCTGATTGAGCGCAATCCTCAATTTGTTTCCTGCCCTTTGTCTAATCTGGTGCTGGGCGGGACTCGTCGGATCGAAGACCTCACAATGGGCTATCAGGGCCTTCGCGAGGCTGGGGTGACCGTTCTGGTGGACGAGGTCACTCAAATTGATCCGATCAAAAAAGTGGTTAGCTTGGTCAAGATTGCGGACCAGACCTTCGACCGCCTTGTGGTTGCTCCGGGGGTCGACTTCCAGTTTGACCAGATTCAGGGCCTGAATGCCGAGGCCCAAAAAACCGTGTTGCATGCCTGGAAGGCAGGCCCACAAACTGTGGCGCTTCGTAATCGGATTGAATCGATGCCACAGGGTGGCGTCTTTGTGTTGTCAATCCCGCGTGCGCCCTACCGCTGTCCACCCGGGCCCTATGAGCGTGTTTGCCAGGTCGCTTTCGCACTCAAAGCGAATAATCCGACGGCAAAGATCATTGTTCTTGATGCAAACGAGGATATTCAGTCCAAGAAAGGGTTGTTTCTCAAGGCCTGGGAACCCTACGGCAGCATGATTGAATATCGCCCTAATTCGATGGTGGCGGAAGTTCAGGCGCAGGCTGGCGTCGTTGTGACGGAATTTGGTGATCGGATTCGCGCCGACGTTCTCAACGTCATCCCGCCCCATCGGGCTGGTGATCTGGCCCAGAAGACGGGGCTCATCACGGTTAATAATCGGTGGTGTGGGGTTGACTGGGTCACGATGGAGTCGCTCGCCGCGCCCGGTATTCATGTGTTGGGCGATGCCGTGATGGCCGGGCCATTGATGCCAAAATCTGGTCATATGGCCAATCAGCATGGCAAGACGGCGGCCGCCGCGATCCTAGAGATTCTTCACGGTCGGGCTCCGCAGCCCGCGATGATGGCCAACACCTGTTATTCCTACGTTGACGATCGAAATGTCGTGCATGTAGCGTCGGTGCATCGTTACAATCCAGAACAGAAAACCATGGTGACCATTGCTGGTTCTGGCGGATTGTCGACACAGGCAAACGCGCTTGAAGGCCAATATGCCGATGCCTGGGCCCGCAATATCTGGCGCGATATGTTTAACGTTTGAGGCCCAACATGACGACTGCTCTTGATTCACTGCGGCGCTGGACCACGGTCGTCGCCGATACGGGCGATTTCCACGCGATGCGGGCTTATGCCCCCCAAGATGCGACAACCAATCCGACACTGATTCTTAAAGCGGTCAGCAAGCCGGAATATCGCACCTTGCTCGACGAAACCGTTGCACAGCATCGGTCCGAGCCGCTGGATCTCCTGTGCGATCGCACCCTGGTGAAATTCGGTCTGCAGATTCTCAGTATCGTGCCGGGTCGGGTATCGAGCGAGGTCGATGCGCGTCTGTCGTTTGATACCGATGCGACCTTGGCCCGCGCGCGACGCCTGATCGGTCTCTATGAAGCCGAGGGCATCGACCGCAAGCGTGTCCTGATCAAAATTGCCGCGACATGGGAAGGCATCCGTGCAGCCCAGGTTCTAGAGCGTGAAGGGATTCATTGCAACCTCACGCTGTTGTTTTCGTTTGCCCAGGCGGTCGCCTGTGCCGATGCTGGCATTACCTTGATTTCGCCCTTCGTTGGGCGGATTTATGATTGGGCCAAAGTGCGTGCTGGTCGCGACTTGGCACCTCACGAAGATCCGGGCGTGATCTCAGTGACCAAGATCTGGACCTACTTCCGGCATTTCGATGTGAAGACCGAAGTGATGGGCGCCAGTTTCCGGAGTGTCGGACAAATCCTCGCATTGGCGGGTTGCGATCTGCTGACCATCAGTCCCGATCTGCTTGAGCAGTTGCGGGCGTCGGGTGATGAGGTGGCTCAGGCGCTTTCTTCCGAAGCGGCTCGATCAGTTGCGCTCGAGAAGGCGCACTTTAACGAGTCGGACTTCCGGTTCTCGGTCAACGATGACGCGATGGCCACCGAGAAGCTAGCCGAGGGCATCCGCAGTTTCAATGCGGACGGGCGCAAGCTCGAAACTTTGGTCGCTGAAACAGTAGCCCGCGGCTGACGAGTCAGCCCCTTGCCGCGCTGGGCGTCGGCCAGTTACGCGACGCCGGTGCTGCCGAATCCGCCAGCACCCCGCGCGCTCTCAGTAAACGCGTCGACCACGTCAAATTCGACCTGCTGTACAGGGACAATCACGAGCTGAGCAACCCGATCGAGGGGTTGCAAGGTGTAGGGCTCGTTGCTGCGATTCCAGCAGGAGATTTGCAGAGGGCCCTGATAGTCGCTGTCAATCAGGCCCACTAAGTTTCCCAGAACGATCCCGTGTCGATGACCCAATCCCGATCGGGGCAGGATCATGGCGCAGTAGGCCGGGTTGTCCAGATGGATTGCCATGCCGGTCGGAACCATGACCGCCTGCCCCGCTTCAACCGTCAGCGCCTGGTCAATGCAGGCCCGCAAGTCCAGCCCAGCACTTCCCGGGGTCGCATAGCTGGGTAGTTGATCGGCCAGTCGGGGGTCAAGAACGCGGACGGAGATACGCATGGCGGAGCCTCAACGTGGGGGGTTAATCATGCGCCGGGCGATCAAACGCTCATGCGCTGGGCGATCTCGGCCACCAGAGTCCGTGCGAGGGCGTCCTTGGACGCATGGGGTAACGCAATTGAGCCGGCTCGGTCGACCAAGATCAGTGCGTTGTCATCGGAACCAAAGGTATCGGGACCAAAGTTGGCGACCAGAAGTGGAACGCCCTTGCGAATTCGCTTTGCCGAGGCGAGGTTGATGAGTGCTTGGTCCCGTTGGTCATTATTCGTGTCATCTGTTTCGGCGGCGAATCCGACGCAGTAGGGCGCGTTGGGTAAGGCCGCGACTTCAGCCAGGATGTCCGGATTGTCAACAAACCGAAGCTCGGGCGGCGAATTCGATTCAATCTTGCGAATCTTTTTGACTGAAACCTGAGCCGGGCGCCAATCAGCGACAGCGGCCACGGCCACGAAAAGCTCCGTGGGCAAGTGGGCGTGTACCGCATCGCGCATCTGAACAGCGGACTCGATCCCGATCCGACGAACGCCTCTTGGTGCGGCGAGGGCGGTCGGCCCGGACACGAGAGTGACCTCCGCGCCGGCTTCGGACAAGGCACGGGCGACCGCATAGCCCATCTTGCCTGATGACCGATTAGTCAGCCCCCGAACCGGATCGATGGCTTCGAACGTGGGGCCGGCAGTCACGAGCGCCCGTTTTCCTGCCAGTAGTTTGGGGGCGAACCAGCCGCGCAAATCATCGAGTAATTCTTCGGGTTCCAACATCCGTCCGTCGCCGACCTCGCCACAGGCTTGTTCACCGGTGCCGGGGCCGAAGACCGCAACCCCATCGGCAATCAGTTGAGACCGATTACGCTGCGTTGCCGGATGCGCCCACATTTGCCGGTTCATCGCTGGGGCGACGGCCAACGGGCAATCTCGGGCCAGACAAAGTGTGGACAGGAGGTCAGAGGCGCGTCCCTGGGCCAGTAGCGCGAGAAAATCGGCGCTCGCTGGGGCGATCAGAATGCCGTCGGCTTCACGAGACAGGTCGATGTGCGCCATGCCGTTGGCGATCCGCGTATCCCACGCATCGGTGAACACCGGCTGATTTGTGATCGCCTGGAAGGTCGCCGCACCAATAAATCGGGTGGCGGCATCGGTCATGACCGCCTGGACACTCGCCGCCTGTGCTTTGAACAACAGGCGCGCCAATTCAACGGACTTGTACGCCGCAATACCGCCCGTAATGCCCAGTACAAGGCGCTTCCCGGCAAGCGGATCGGCAACGAGTGGGTGCTGTGGCATGGTGAACGATGGCTGATGCGATGGTGCGAGGATTTGGTGAGGCGAGGGGCGAGGATTTGATGAGGCGAGGGGGAGGGGCTGAAGGGACTCCATTTTGGCGGGATTATCGCGTTCGCGATACCCGTCGAATCTCGTCCAGAATCAGAATCATCGCACCCACCGTGATGGCGCTGTCGGCCACATTGAACGCGGGCCAAAAGAAGACTTCGCGCCAGTGTGCCAGCAAGAAATCCACCACCTGGCCCTGCAAAACCCGGTCGATGACATTGCCGATCGCGCCGCCAAGAATCAACGAGAGTCCAAGCGAAAAAAGGCGCTGTCCACTATGCCGGATCAGGAGCCACAGGAGATAACTGGTGGCGACGGCACCGATTCCGATAAAGAACCAGCGTTGCCATCCCGAGGCGTTCGCGAGAAAACTGAACGCGGCCCCCGGGTTGAAAACCAGCGTAAGGTCGAACCAGTCCTGGATCACGACGATACGATCGCCCGGCTGCAACGAACGCTGGATCTGGAACTTGGTCGCTTGATCGCAAATGATCACGAGACCGGCAAGGCCCAGCCATGGCAAGAGTTGCCCGAACAATGATCGGGTTTTGCCCGCCTTCTTACGCCCGCCGCGGCGTCCGCGGTTGGCGGCGCGCGGCGCTTCGGGCGGTGAGGTGTCGGACATCAGGCGTGAGCCCTTGTTTCGCCGACACCATCCAGATTGTCGACGCAGCGCCCGCACAGGCCTGGATGCCCGGGTGAGGCATTGACATCGGCACGCCAATGCCAGCAACGTTCGCACTTGGTGTGCTCGCTCGGTGTGACGATGATTTGAGGGGCTGAATTTTCGACATGCTCGAGAGTGACCTTCGAGACGATCAAGACAAACTTGAGGTCGTCACCCAATTTGGCCAGTCGTTGATGGGACTCACCACCGACCCGAATCGTGACTTCGGCCTGCAGGGACGAACCGAGTAGACCGGCTGCGCGTTCGGATTCGATCGCCTTGAGCACCTCGGCGCGCAGGGTTCGAATGGAGTCCCATTCGGCCAGTAGCGATTCGGACTGCTCGATCCCGGGAAGATGATGCCAAGTCTGCGAGAAGATTGTTTGAGCGCCAGCCGCATGTTGTTGAGGGTTAAGTAGCGGAAAAGCTTCTTCGGCCGTGAACGACAGGATCGGGGCAATCCAGCGCAGCAGGGCTTGTGTGACCTGCCAAAGCGCTGTTTGGGCTGACCGGCGGGCTCGCGAGTCGGCGCGGGTGGTGTAGAGCCGGTCTTTGAGGATATCGAGCCAAAACCCACCAAGTTCTTCCGTACAAAAAGCTTGTACCGTACTAATGACGGCATGGAAATCATAGCGATCGTAGGCATCGGCAATGAGGTCTTGAGTCCGCGCTGTCATGGCCATGGCGTACTGGTCAATCACGGTCATCGATTCGGTCGCGACCGAATCATGTTCAGGATCAAAATCACTGGTGTTGGCCAGCAGGAAACGCAGGGTGTTGCGGATGCGGCGATAGCTCTCAACGACGCGTTTGAGAATTTCATCGGACAGACTGAGTTCGCCTGAATAATCGGTACTCGCGACCCATAGGCGCAAAATCTCTGCCCCAAGCGAGTCGGCGATCTTTTGGGGGACGACGACGTTGCCCAGCGATTTGGACATTTTTCGACCCTGGCCGTCCACCACAAACCCATGCGTCAGCAGAGCCTTATACGGCGCGTGGCCGTCGATCATGCAAGCCGTGAGCAGCGACGAATGGAACCAGCCACGGTGCTGGTCGCTCCCTTCCAGATAGAGATCGGCCGGGAAGGTTGATTGCGCCGCATGCGATCCGCGCAGCACGGTGAAGTGGGTCGTGCCAGAATCAAACCAGACATCGAGGGTGTCGGGGTTTTTGACGTACCACTGTGCTGAGTCCGGGCCTTCGTGGCCAAGCAGCTCTGCCGGATCAAGTGCCTGCCAGGCCTCGATGCCACCCGCTTCGACACGTTGCGCGACGAGTTCAAGTAACTCAGGCGTCTTGGGATGTAGGGCCCCGGTTTCGCGATGGACAAAAAAGGCCATCGGCACGCCCCATTGCCGTTGCCGCGACAGCGTCCAGTCAGGGCGATTCGCGATCATGGCGTGCAGTCGGGCTTTCCCCCATGCCGGGTAAAAACGTGTGGCCTCGATCGCGGCCAGCGCCCGCTCGCGCAAGCTCGAACTGCCATCCGCCGGGGTGATGTCCATGCCAGCGAACCATTGATTGGTCGCCCGGTAGATGATCGGTGTCTTGTGGCGCCAACAGTGCATGTACGGGTGTTTGTATCGTTGTACCCGAAGGAGGTTGCCGGCCTCGCGCAGGGCCTCGACGATGCGGGGATTGGCATCCCAAATCGACAATCCGCCGAACAGCGCTAATGAATCCACATAGCGCCCGTCACCGAGCACAGGGGTGAGGATTTCGGCGTCTGTGAGCCCACTGGCTTTGCACGACAGAAAGTCATCTACGCCGTACGCGGGCGATGAGTGAACCACTCCGGTCCCGGTTTCAGTCGTCACGTACTCGCCCAATACGACCGGTGAACCTCGGTGATAGTCCGGATGGTTGGATAGAGGGTGCGCGAAGCGGATTCCGCTCAGTGAACGGCCCGGGGCGGTCGCCCGCACCGTACCCTCAAGTCCCCAGTCTTTAAGGCAGGCCTCTGCGCGATCGGCAGCAATAATCAACCACCGGGAGGCGTCACCAGGGGGCGGAGTCCCGAGGGCCTGGGTCCCGAGCGCATGAGTCCCGAGCGCATGAGTCTCTAACAACGCGTACGTGATCTCTGGATGAAGATTGAGCGCCTGATTGGCGGGCAGAGTCCAAGGGGTTGTGGTCCAGATCACGATTGCGCCCGGGCGCTCGTCCAATTCGCTGATATCCATTCCGAACGCCGCCGCCAGTGCAGGCCGTTGGTCTGGCAAAAACGGAAAGGCGACGTCGACTGCCGGATCTTCTCGGTCGGCGTATTCGACCTCTGCTTCAGCAAGCGCAGACCCGCAATCGAAGCACCAGTTCACGGGTTTGAGCCCCCGGTATACAAACCCCGCCCTGAGGATGCGTCCGAGCGCGCGGATTTCGTTGGCTTCGGTTTTGGGCGCCATCGTACGATAGGGGTTATCCCATTCGCCTAGCACGCCCAGGCGCTGGAAGTCCTTGAGCTGACGCCCGATTTGCTCCTCGGCATAGGCCCGGGCAAGTGCCTGGACCTTGGCCGGCGCCATCCCTTTGCCGTGCTTCTTTTCAATTTGAATTTCGATCGGCATGCCGTGGCAGTCCCAGCCTGGCACATATCGGGCATCAAAACCCGCCATCAGCCGGGACTTGACAATGATGTCCTTCAGGATCTTGTTAACCGCATGACCAATGTGAATATCCCCATTCGCGTAGGGCGGACCATCGTGCAGCACAAACAGCGTCCGCCCAGCCACAAGAGGTCGGATCCGGTGGTAAACGCCGGCTGAACCGTTCCCATCGGCGTCATTCCATTGCGCAACCCAGGCGGGTTCCCGCTTGGCAAGGTCGCCCCGCATCGGGAACGGGGTGTCGGGCAAATTGAGTGTGGTTCGCCATTCGGGCATCGACGACATTCGGAGTCCTAGAGATTCAAAGATTCGGCAAACCAGGCGCGGGCGTCCGCCGCATCACGCTGGATCTGGGCGGTTAGTTGGGCCAGCGCGTCGGGTCCTTCCCAACGGGCTTCATCGCGTAACTTGTGAAGAAATTCAACACGAATGAGTTGGCCGTATGCATTGCCCTGCCAATCCAGCAGATGCGTTTCCAACAGCATACGTCCCGCATTCTCAACCACGGGCCTCGTGCCGAGGCTGGCGACCGCGGGTAGTGGGTTCGGCCCAAGCCCGTAGACCTGTACGACAAAGACCCCGGTTGCAGCCGGATGGGCCGTTGGCACTTTGAGGTTGAGGGTTGGAAACCCGAGCGTTCGACCGAGCTTCGCACCATGAATAACCCGTCCATCAAGGTGCCAGGGGGTGCCAAGCAACGCGGTTGCACCGGCCAGATCGCCCTCCGCCAGAAGACGGCGGATTGCGGAGCTCGACACCCGTGCTCCGGCTGCATTCATGACGGTGTCAAGGCGCTCGACCGTGTAACCGAGTTCTGGTCCGAGTGCCTCGAGCAGCGTGTAATCGCCGCTGCGTCGGGCGCCAAAGCGGAAATCGTCGCCGACTAACAGGTGGCGTGCACCCATCTGCCCAACTAAAACATGTTCGACGAAGTCACGTGCCGACAAGGCAGCCAACGCGGCATCGAAACGGGTAATACCAACCCGGCGGACACCACATTGCTCAAGGTGAGCGATCCGATCTCGCAAGGAAGAAATTCGGGTCGGCACCACTTCGCCGCGTTGTCGCGCAAACCACTCCCGGGGGGCGGGCTCAAACGTCAGCACCGCGGGTTCCAAATCGCGTACCCGAGCCGCCTGGCAAAGTCTGGCAAGCAGCGCCTGATGCCCCAAATGGACGCCATCAAAGGTACCGATCGCGACCGCGCAAGGCTTGGCAACCGGACGGTTTGGACCCGTGTGGGTTTCGGATCTGCTGAGCACCCGTTGTAGGCGCATTGGGGCGGGGTTCAAAACAGATTGGCCGAAGGGGAGCATTCGCGGGCGGGAAATCGTCGCAAGGGCCTGAATTATAGGACGGCCGGGTGCTACCATCGATCGATGAGCCGTATCGTCGTGATGATTTCCGGACGGGGCTCGAACCTCCACGCGATTCTGCTCGCCGCCAGCCAAGAACACTGGGGGCATGCGGTCGTCGGTGTGATTGCCGATCGGGAGGATGCGCCAGGAATCCGGGTGGGCGCGCAGGCGGGTATTGAAGTCGCTGTTGTCCCACGGCGAGACTACGCCGAAGTTGCCGATTTCGAGCGAGACTTGTCGCGCCAGCTTGAGCGCTTTGAGGCGGATGTTGTGGTGTTAGCTGGGTTCATGCGTATTCTGGGGGACCAGTTGGTGACCCACTACAGCGGGCGCCTTTTAAACATTCATCCCTCCTTGCTGCCGGCGTTTCCTGGGTTGCATACCCATCGCCGCGCACTCGAGGCGGGGGTTCTCGTGCATGGTGCCACCGTGCATTTGGTCACACCCGCGTTGGATCATGGGCCGATTCTGGCGCAATCGGTGGTGCCTGTGCGCTCGGGCGATACCCCCGAGACCCTGGCGGCTCGAGTGCTTGAAACCGAGCATCGGATTCTCCCGCGTGCGGTGAGCTGGTTGGCTGATGGGCGGATCCACTTGCCAACTCACCCCGGCGTTGGTCACGTTGAAATCGACGGAGTCAGCGCGCGTGAGCGCCTGTTGATTCTGGATCATTGAAAGGCTCGAACAGAATGGCAACGGATAAGTCGGGGCGGCCGGGAAAACCGATCGGGGCGCGGACTGAAAGACCGTCCCAGCGACCGTCTCAGCGATCGTCCCCGCAGAGGCGACTGGCCCCGGGCGCGAGGGTTAGTGCGAGGGGTGCTGGTGCGCCGGGCGGTGTGATCGGGGGCGGAGTCGAGGGCGCGGGGATGGCCGGTGGCGTTCGGTTCTGGTTGCTCGAAGATGCGGTGCGCAGGCTCCTGCCCTGTATTCGGCCAGCCGATGTGCTTTTGCGCGAGTTCTTTCGGGCGCATCCCGAATTGGGGCGGCGTGACCGGGCGCGGATCGCGCAGGCAGCATTCGCCGTGTTGCGACACCGGCGCCGGCTCGAGCATTTGATTGCGGGCGGACCAGGGCCTCGCGAGCGATTGTTGGCCCTGCTGGCACTTTGTATGGTGGCCGGCGAGAAGGCCTGCTCGGGTGTTGTTGCCCGCGACCCCGACCTCGCGCGCTGGTTCTCGAATATCGCCCCCGCGGTTGATGACCCGGTGCGCGCGGCCGCGCTCGCCCCCGCGGTTCGAAACAGCCTGCCTGACTGGCTGCACGAGCGCCTGGCAGCGCAGTGGTCAGGAGAGGCCCTTGAGGCTCTGGAATCTTCCCTGCTAGCCCCCGCGCCGCTCGATCTGCGCGTCAATCTTCTCAAGGCCGATGTCCCGGCCGCGATTGCAGCCCTCGCTGCCGAGGACATTACGGCCACCGCTCTCGAGCAGGTCCCGGGCGCGCTCCGCCTCACGGGGCATCCGGCACTTGAGCACTCGAAGACGTTTTTGGACGGTTGGGTCGAAGTCCAGGATGCA
>RFPW01000420.1 GCA_009925965.1 Betaproteobacteria bacterium | reverse complement strand
ATTTTCAGATCAGGAAATCTCGCGCCTGAATGCTCAACTGGCTATCGTCCAGACGGCCCGGATGGCGTATTCAAAAGCGCTCATGGCTGCTCTGCCAGCCGTCCCAATGAACGACACAATCAAGCTGTCCTGAGCGGGCGGTCTCGCAGCGGGTCGTTCGCAGACCGGCCGCTCGCAGGCTGGCCGTTTTCTGGCCGATCACCTCGTTGTTCGTGCTACCGCGTAAGCGATTCGCTGAGTTGCGTGAAGGTACTCTCGTCTACCTGACCGGCGAGCGACTTCAGGCGGACTCGGGCGAGTAGCAGGTCGTAGCGCGCCTTAGATAGTTGGCTGTGGACCTGAACTCGCTGTTGCTGCGCGTTCAGGACGTCGAGTGAAGACCGGGTGCCTGCGATCACGCTCTTGCGCGCAGAGTCGACGGCCACTTCGGCCGAACGTGCCGCTACTTCGAGCGCACGGATGAGTGCAATGCCTTCGGTGACGGCATTGAATTCCACGTGCACCCGAACACCGATGTCGAGTTGCGTCGTTTCTAGCGACTCGTGGAGTTGCCGCTGCCGCGCAACAGCCTCGCGCACCGTGCTCTCGATGTACCCACCGCTATAGAGCGGCATCGACAATTGGACGCCGATGCTGGCGTTGGTATAACCCGTTTGCGGCAGGGTGACGACTTCGCTTCTGGAGCGCTGCCACTGCGCGATCGCATCGACTGCAGGATAATTCGCAGATTTCGTACGGTTGATTTCTTCCGTTGCCGCATCGAGACGGGCGCGGGCCGACTGGACCTCCGGGCTCGAATCGAGGGCGAGTAGGACCCACTGTTCCGCGGTCTCGGGCGTCGGCGGGATGAGTGACAGCCGCTCGGGATTGAGCGAGACCAATTCGCTGACCGGGCGATTAACCAGTGCCTGCAGTTGGCGGCGTTTCGCCTGAATCGACTGTTGGGCTTCGAGCCGTTGCGCCTTGTTCATATCCAATCGGGCCTGCGCGTCGTCGAGGTCGGTTCGGGTGCCGGTGCCCGCCGCGATGGATCGACTGGCAGCGGTCACCCGTGACTGCAAGAATTCGCCCTGTGAGGCAATCAACTCGGCCTGATCGCGGGCCTGCATCAATTGAAAATAACCGGTCGCCACCCGCACAGCGAGGCTCTGAAGTTCACGCTCCAGATTGGCCTCGCTTTCGGTCACCTGGTACGTTGCCTGGCGGATGCTGGCACGTTGTTGCATCCGG
>RFPW01000419.1 GCA_009925965.1 Betaproteobacteria bacterium | reverse complement strand
AGCACCTTGAACCTAAACAGGGGCGATGACATCTGGGCACAAGTCAAGTCGGTGGCAGTCATTGAGTAAATCGAGGGAAGTTCGGCGCCAAGAGCACTATAGTGTGCGTCCCCTCGGGGGGCCGCACACTCGTCATCGGGCTTCCAACGGGTGGCTGAACTCGCACATCGGGTGATTGCTCCCCTGTCAGGTTTGCCGATCAGCGGAGACTACCCAGCGTTGTTTTTACACTTGCCTAGGGCCTACTGTTGCCAAGAGGTAGACTCCGCTGCTTGTTGAGTATCGGCGATAAGTCCTTCGGGGCTCTTATATTCGGAATGCAATGAAAGGTATTGGCGCCTCCCTCCAGATCGCTCTGTTGCTGGCTGCGACATTCGGTTCTTCTGGCTGCGATCAGCAACCCGTGGCGACGCCAAAAGCCCCCCCTGGCCAGGCCGGGAACACGTCCGGCAACAGCGGTCCGGCGTCTGCGTTGCCGAAGTCTTCGGGTGCGGCTGGGCCATCGTCCATGCAGGTCAAACTGGACCCTGCGCTGGTTGCAGGATTTCAAGTTCAACCGGTCGCGATGGCCACGCTCGCCGACACCCTGAGGGTAGCTGGCAGGGTGGATTTTAACGAGCAGAGTCTTGCTCGAATCGGCAGCACGGTGACGGGTCGGGTCATCGATTTGCAGGCCTCACTGGGCCAACGAGTACGTGTCGGTCAAACCCTGGCAACACTCAATTCGGCCGAACTGAGTTCGGCCCAATTGGCCTATCTCAAAACCGTCGCACAGGCGCGTCTGCTGGCGACGGCGGCAGAGCGTGCCCAGCAGTTATTCGCAGCCGACGTCATCGCCCAGGCGGAACTGCAACGTCGGGAACATGCTGCTGAGGTCGCGCGCGCCGAACAAAGCGGTGCAGCTGATCAGTTGGCGGTGCTCGGCATGACGCCCGCAGCGATTGCTGAACTCCTTGCGAGCAACGCCATTAATTCCGTCAAACCCGTGATCTCGCGAGTCGCCGGTACCGTAGTCGAGCGTTCGGTCGCCGTGGGCCAAGTTGTGCAACCGGCGGACACCCTCTTTACGGTCGCGGATTTATCGAGAGTCTGGGTGTTGGCCAACGTTCCCGAGCAGCAAGCCACATCGGTGCAGGTTGGCCAGGCGACGGAGATCGAAGTGCCCTCTCTCGGGCGGACCCTGAGCGGCCGAATTGTCCATATATCCGCGGTGGTCGACCCACAGAGCCG
>RFPW01000418.1 GCA_009925965.1 Betaproteobacteria bacterium | reverse complement strand
GGCTTTGGGCTGGCCGGGCAGATTGACGATCAGTGCCCCACCGCGAATGACTGCGGTTTGACGCGAAAGGATGGCGGTTGGGACGAAATGTCGGCTGATACGACGCATTTCCTCGCCAAAACCGGGCATCTCGCGTTCGCCCACGGCGAGTGTCGCCTCGGGCGTGACATCGCGCGGCGCAGGCCCTGTACCGCCGGTGGTCAACACCAGATGGCAGCCGGCTTGATCCACCAGTTCGATCAGGGTGGCTTCAATCTGGCTGCGCTCGTCGGGGATGAGACGAGTTTCGATCTCGAACGGTTCGGTCAGCGCGCGCTGAAGCCAGTCTTGGAGCGCCGGGATCCCCTGATCTTGATAGACCCCTTGCGAAGCCCGATCGCTGATCGATAAGAGGCCTACCCGGAGCCTTGGTTCCTGCGCGGTCGAGGCGGATTCTGTATTCAAGTTTTTCCCTTCATTTCAAATCGTCTGGCTCACCATCTGGCCCATTCTCGGGCGCCGAGCCTGGAGCCATCGCCGCCCGGATGCGTTGGTAGAGCAGTCGGTACTGGCGACCGTTGCGCTGTGCAGCATGTTCGATGCGTGCTGCGCGGATGTTGGTACGCAGGGCCTGAAGCTCCCCGCAACCGGTCGCTTGAACGAATTCGTCAATGACGCGGTCGTCTGCAATCAGTCGTTCGCGCCAGCGCTCGGCGAGGTGCATGGCGTTGACTTCGTCGCGGTGGGGTCGCTCGCGCCGATCCAGGAGCAGTTGAATTGGCTCCGGGTCGACCTCGCGCATGAGTTTACCGATGAACTGCATCTGACGCCGCCGCCCTTCATGGGTGCGGGTGTTTCCCATTTCGATAATGGCATCGGTCAGGCGCTCGGGGAGCTCGAGCGTGCGCAGCACCGAGGTTGGTAGTTCAATCAGTTGGGCGCCGAGTTTTTGCAGCGCCGTCATGTCGCGCTTGCGCTGCGACTTGCTGGGTCCGTCGTACTCAAAGGGTTCTTCGCTACCGGGGGCCTCGGGATCGACGAGGCGCGCATTGTCGATGGCGCGTGCGACACGAGCGGCGTGCAGGGCAGCGGCGTCGGCCGGGAAGTCATCTTCCTCGGTCGAGTCGGATTCAGATCCTGGTCCCGTTCCTGATCCGGCCGCGGTTGCGGGGCGGGTTACCGTGCGGGTAGAGGGTGCGTTACGTTGGGAGCGATGTCGTGCCATGGGTTTATCATAGCGCCACGATGTTTGCATATGACCGCGCC
>RFPW01000417.1 GCA_009925965.1 Betaproteobacteria bacterium | reverse complement strand
GCGATTTTTGAGCGATGTCCGGTGGATCCAGCCGGTGGTTTTGCCCAGCCCCTCGCCGACTTTTCCCGCCTTGCGCTGCAAGAGGTAAACCTTGCGCGGATTCGGCTCGATACGGGCCTTCTGCAACCCGCCCGCCGTCGAGTATTGGGTATCCACGCCCCATTCAGCGAAAAACCTGGCCTTGTCCAGGCTTGGGCTCGTACCCTCGTGCAGAAGATATTCAGCAACATCAAACCCGATCCCGCCAGCACCGATCAGTGCCACAGTCTTGCCCACGTCTCGCTTGTCGCGAATGACCTCCAGATAACTCCGAACCTTGGGATGATCGATGCCGTCAATCTGAGGGATACGCGGACTAACTCCGGTGGCCAGGACCACTTCTTTGAAACCAGCGTCGATGATCGACTGGGCATCCACCTTCTGGCCGAGCTTCAAATTGACGCCGCTCAGTTCAAGTTGCTTGCCAAAATAACGAAGCGTCTCGTAGAACTCCTCTTTACCGGGGATCTGCTTGGCAAGGTTGAATTGACCCCCAATTTCGCTGGCAGCGTCAAACAAGGTGACGTCAAAGCCGCGTCGCGCTGCCGTGGTCGCAAACGCCAACCCAGCTGGGCCGGCACCCACCACAGCCACGCGCTCTTTCGCGCGCGCAGGCGTTTCGATCATCAGCGTCTCGTGGCAGGCACGCGGGTTCACCAGGCAGGACGTGATCTTGCCGCCAAAGGTGTGGTCCAGACAGGCCTGGTTGCAGCCAATGCAGGTATTGATTTCATCAGCCTTGCCCGCAGCCGCCTTGTTCATAAAGTCTGGGTCGGCGAGGAAGGGCCGCGCCATCGACACCATATCGGCCATGCCATCGGCCAACACCTGTTCAGCCACCTCAGGCGTGTTGATGCGGTTGGTGGCGATGAGCGGAATCCCCACTTTGCCCTTGAGTTGCAGTGTCACCCACGCAAAGGCGGCGCGTGGCACCTTGGTTGCAATGGTCGGAATGCGCGCCTCGTGCCAGCCAATGCCCGTGTTCAAAATCGTTACCCCGGCCGTCTCGAGCGCTTGTGCCAGTTGCACCACTTCGGCCAGGGTGGAACCGCCTTCGACCAGGTCGAGCATGGACAGGCGAAAGATCAAAATGAAATTGGCCCCGACCTTGGCTCGAGTACGCCGGACAATTTCCAGCGGGAAACGGATGCGGTTTTCATAACTGCCGCCCCAAGCGTCATCACGGTGATTGGTGTGCGCGGCGATGAA
>RFPW01000416.1 GCA_009925965.1 Betaproteobacteria bacterium | reverse complement strand
GGTGGCGGCTGTTTTTGGTGTCTGGAGGCTGTCTTTCTCGAGGTTGAGGGCGTTCATGCCGTGATGTCGGGATATGCCGGCGGCCAGGTTGCCAATCCATCTTATGAGCAGGTCTGCGGCAAGCGCACCGGGCATGTCGAAGTGGTCCGGGTTGAGTTCGATCCGGTGCGGATTTCCTTTACGGAATTGCTGGAGATTTTTTTCGTTATCCACGACCCGACGACACAGGATCGTCAGGGCGCTGACTCAGGCCCGCAATACCGGTCGGCCATCTATGCGACCAGCCCGGAGCAGCTCGAACAGGCTCGGGCGATGATCGCGAAGTTCAATATAGATCGGACTTTTGGTGCAAGCGTGGTGACCCAGACTGGGCTATTGGGCACTGGTACAGACCGTTTTTGGCCTGCTGAGGCGGAACACCAGCGCTACTTCGAGCGCAATCCGTACCAGGGATACTGCACATACGTGGTCGCGCCCAAAGTCGAGAAGTTTCGCCAGACATTTGCCCGCCGCCGCCGTATCCCACTCTAAGCCACCCGGCTGGTGGGAGGGCGCGGCCGGTGCAGGGACCAGCGCGATGAATTGAATTTGGAAGGAACGCGTCGATACTCCAGCTGAGCAATCAACGCATTCAACGACGATCTTAATGAATGATGGGGATACCTGGGGAAAGGCTTACTCGTCGCGACCGATGAGGACAGCCCCCAGACGTTCGAGTTCGGCGGCAGCGGTTGCCGCCACCTCGATTGGGGTTTCGCATTGCATGGGGGCAATCTCGACCGCGCAGCCTTCGATCCGTTGACCATTCTCGGGGCCACCCTCGTCATCAGTTTCGCTCTCGCTCATGGCTTCCGGGTGGGGGGCACCTGCACGGAACACCTGAACGGCGACCACAGGACCCATTTCGTTGGCGAGTTCCATGACCCGGGCTCGCACAACGCCCGCGCCTGCCCCATGGCGTGACGGTCGGGCCCTCATCTCGGAAACCATGCGGCGCAGCGTGCGCTCACGTTCGCTGGTTGCGGCGGCGCGGACCGCTTCAAAAAATGGGAGTGGCCAGGGACCGATGCGGACGGATCGGCCTGTTGCACGCGCCAGTGCGTGGCCAAAGGAGGTTTGCCAGGGTGCAAAGCGTTCGAGTCGATCGTGTTGGGACTCGCCGGGGCGCTCAAAGGGATCGGGATCGGAGGCGCGAAGGATCACTGCAAAAATCAGAATGGCCGTCTCGGGCATCAGCGCGTCCTCGGGGCGTTC
>RFPW01000415.1 GCA_009925965.1 Betaproteobacteria bacterium | reverse complement strand
GAGTGCGATGCTCACGGCGCTGGGCGAGGTGTCGCTGTCATCGAGCAGGGTCCTGAGCCGGATGCCGCGGGATGCCCCTGAAGTCAGTTCGATCGCACCTTTTCGGGCCAGGGCCTTGAGATGTTCTTCGGCCGCATTGGGCGAGCGAAACCCGAGGCGGGTGGCGATTTCGGCGCGTGTGGGCGGAAAGCCTGTGCTGGCGATATGGCGCTTGATCAGCGCGAGAATCTCAGCCTGTCGGGCCGTGAGATCACGGGGGGCGCGGTCACGCGAAGGTAGATCGGACATGGTGGCTACCTGGTATGAAGTACAGGTGACTGAATTTACAGTCTGTATATTCGTACAGTATCCGAGGTAAGTCAAGCAACCGCGACTAAGACTAGAATTGCTGATGAGCTATGACATCGTCTTCTTTGGCGCGACTGGGGACCTCACCTGGCGCAAATTGATGCCCGCGTTGTTTGAGGCCTTCCGGCACGGTGGTGCTGCGCAGGGGGGGCGGATACTCGGGCTAGCCCGTGAGGTCCGTGACACTGCCAGTTATCGTGAACTCCTTTGGGAACGGTTTCAGGGACTCACTTGGGAGACCTGGCCTGACCGATCTGAGTTCGATCGATTTGCCCAGACGATTGAGTATCAGCGTTTCGATATTGCCAATCCGGATTGTTTTGCTTCTCTGGCGGCTTGGGTCGGCCAACGCGATGCCGACGCGGTTGTCATGTATCTGGCCACTGCACCGAGCCTCTTCGTACAGGCCTGCAAGGGGCTTGCAGCGGTTGGTCTCAATGAGCCGCGGGTCCGAGTGGTGTTGGAAAAACCGCTCGGCCACGATTTGGCCTCGGCTCGCGAGATTAACGATGCGGTTCGACAATTATTTTCCGAGCGGCAAATTTTCAGGATTGACCATTACCTGGGTAAGCAGTCGGTCCAGAATCTGATGGCGTTGCGCTTTGGTAATGCAATTTTTGAGCCGTTGTGGCGGCGCGAAGCGATAGCCGATGTTCAGATCACCATCGCAGAGGATCTCGGTGTCGAGGGGCGTGGCGGCTATTACGAGCGCAGCGGGGCGTTGCGCGACATGATGCAGAACCATTTGCTGCAATTACTTTGTATCGTCGCGATGGAGCCCCCTGCAAGTTCCGACGCAGATTCCATTCGAGATGAAAAGCTCAAGGTTTTGCGATGCCTCAAACGCTTTGATCCGACAACCATCAGTACCCATGTTGTGCGCGGGCAATATCGTGCCGGGGTCGCTGCGGG
>RFPW01000414.1 GCA_009925965.1 Betaproteobacteria bacterium | reverse complement strand
CACCGCTGTCAGCCTTTGGTCGAGACCGCAGACGCTTTCCTCGCGTCATTTCCCATCGACGAAGCGCCAGCGTTGGCCCTAACCGATGCATTGTCCGAGTGCATTCGGGAGCGTACTGGTCTGCGCCCGCGCCCGGATGATTTCAGGTTGGAGACTCTGCCCGTCCACTTGCGGATGAATTACGTTCTCGCCGATCCTCATGGCCGTGAGTTAGGGGTTGGCCGCAACCTGGCGCAACTGCGCGCCGAACACGGCCGTGAAGCGCAGAGCGCGCTCCGTGAGGCCTTCGCCGCTGTTGCCCTAAGTTCAGTGAAAGATGGGGTGAAAGCCGATGCGGCCAAGGTTCGCGTGGTCAATGGGCCGCCGCCCATCTCAGCGCCCATTGCATCGCCCATTGCATCGCCCATTGCATCGCCCAAAGCAGCGTCCACTTCGGAGGCTCGCTCGGGGGCCGAAGTGGCGGTTGCAGCGGCGGTCCCCGCGGAGCCACAAACGAGCTGGGTTTTCGGTACCCTTCCCGAGTTGCTGGAGCTGCGCCGCCACGACCAGACCTTGATTGGATTTCCTGGCTTGGTCGATCGGGGTGCGGGCGTCACGATTGAGTTGTTTGATGACCCCGAGGTTGCTCGGACGGCGCATCGGGGTGGCGTCGCCCGGCTGGCTTCGATCGCCCTGCGCGAACCCCTTAAAGCGCTTGAACGCGCCATTCCCGACCTGCCTCGGCTGGCGATGGCCTGGCTGCCCTTTGGGTCAGCTGAAGAGTTGCGCGCGGAATTACAGGCCGGCGCGCTCGCGCGGACCGTTCTGCATGAGTCGCCTCCGATGGACGCTGAACAATTCGAGCGCCGGATCACTGACGCCCGCCCCAGAATTGGTTTGATTGGTCAGTCCTTTGCCCGGGAGGTCGCCGCGGTTCTGCTTGAACATCAGACCTTGTTGCGCAAATTGCCAACTGCAAAGTCAAACCCGACGGTTGCGGCGGATCTGGAACGACAGTTGACGGAGCTTTTGCCCAAACGTTGGCCAACTGCGACACCGACTGACCGACTCGGGCATTTGGCGAGATATTTGAAAGCCATGGCGTTACGGCTAGACAAACTTCGGGCTGACCCGGTCCGCGACGCAGCTAAAAGCGCAGAAATCTCGCCGTTGTTGCAAAATCTGCGGCGGGCGCAGATTGGGCGGCGTGGTGCGGTAGATCCTCGACTAGAGGAATACCGCTGGCTGCTCGAAGAGCTGCGGGTTTCGCTGTATGCGCAGGAACTGCGCGC
>RFPW01000413.1 GCA_009925965.1 Betaproteobacteria bacterium | reverse complement strand
TGAACTTCCAGCCCGAGGCGCCCATCACGGAAGCGGGCCTGCGCATGAACGTGAACGTAGGTATTCATTACCTCGGAGCATGGCTCGACGGGTCTGGCGCCGTGCCGATTCATAACCTGATGGAAGATGCAGCGACCGCGGAAATCTCACGCTCGCAAGTCTGGCAGTGGATCCGCTCACCTAAAGGCGTGCTCGAGGACGGCCGGAAGGTTACTGCGGATATGGTTCGCGCCCTCGTGCCGGAGGAACTTGCGAAGGTGCACGCGGTCGCCGGTAATAGCCCGTCTTATGCTCGTGCCGCGCAGATCTTTGAGCACATGAGCACGCAGGACGCGTTCGAAGAGTTTCTGACCCTCCCCTTGTACGAAGAGCTGCACTGAACGGTGCGACGTGAGTTCGGGGCTCTGAGATCAGAGCTCAGAGCCGTGCTAGACGCTCCAGCGCGAGTTTGAGCGTCTCGTCCTTCTTAGCGAAACAGAATCGGATCACCCCCTGTTCGCGGGGTTGATCGTAAAACGCGGACATCGGGATCGCAGCGACCCCAATTTCTCGCGTTAGCCACTGCGCAAATTCGCCCTCGGGCAGGGTGCGCTCGGGGATCGCCAGGTTGCCGTAATCAACCAGCTGAAAATAGGTCCCTTCGCTGGGCCGAAGACCGAATCGCGTATTAGCCAACCCTTCGCGGAACAGATCGCGCTTGCGCTGATAAAAACCGCTGAGGTTTAGGTATGGCGCGGGGTCTGCCATGTAGGCGGCCAAGCCGTGCTGAACCGGGGTGTTCACAGTGAACGTATCGAACTGATGAATCTTCCTGAACTCTGACATCAACTCGGCCGGCGCCGCGCAGTAGGCAACCTTCCAGCCGGTGACGTGGTAGGTCTTGCCAAACGATGAAATGATGAAGCTGCGCGCGGCCAATGCGGGATGTTGACAGGCCGAACGGTGCGGTTGCCCGTCATAGACCATGTGTTCATAAACTTCGTCGGAGATCACGATCAGATCGTGTTCGACAGCTAGCGATTCGAGCGCGATCAGGTCTTCATCTTGGTGGATCCGACCGCTCGGATTGTTCGGTGAATTGACCAGGATGGCACGCGTACGCGGGGTGATCGCTGCAGCCACGTGGTCCCAACGGATCCGGAAATCTGGACCGACCGGGACGGTGACTGGAATACCACCCGCGACGAGAATGTTCGGAATATAGCTATCGTATGCGGGCTCAATAACGATCACTTCGTCGCCGGGGTGAACACAGCAAAGGATCGCATCGAAGATC
>RFPW01000412.1 GCA_009925965.1 Betaproteobacteria bacterium | reverse complement strand
CTTAACCGTGACCTCCGTGCCAGGAAGGACCCATGCGAAGAACCTTGAATCGTTGGCGCGCGCCACCTCATTGGCGACCGAGTTCAACGCAAAATGATTTACGGATGACGCCAGCAAATCCTGACTCATTCGCAAGGCATGCTGCCAGCCACCGCGCGCGGCAATTTCCGCCGCCGACCCTAGATGCGCGCCTTCACGCATCAGGGCGGATCCTTCCGCGGCCGTCCGCAAGAGAGGGGCCGACGCGGGCATCAAAACCCCAACCGTTTCCGCATTCTGGACGAGCTGATCGATGTAATCGGCCCAGGCAACCAGAGTTACCGCCTGCGCGATTGCAACCTCATTCGCGAGAATGGCCCGATTGGCGTACGCATGGAAGTTGAGTACCCGCGCCTGCCAGAGTGCCGTGCTGTAGGCGGAAGCATCCGCAGCGGTCGTGATGCGCTGTTTAGCGCTGTAAAGTTCTCCCACCGAGAACTGGCGCAACGAGAGCAACGCACAAAGAAATAGTAGTGCGATCCCGAGCGGCAGTACCGAACCGCGCTCGAAGGCCCGCACTCGCCGGGCGAACATATCAATGATTCTCGGCGTTGTAGTCGTTTAAGCCATGTTTGTTATCGGCCTTTTGAACCGCCGAGTCCGCACTCTTCTTGGCAGCCTGCAGTGCCGTGTTCGCGCTTTGACCGGCCATCTCCGCAGCCAAACCCGCCACCTGACTTCGAATCGTCTGACCAAACAGGGAGTACACACCGATGGCGGAGACCGAAATCAACGCAACAATCACGATGTACTCGGTCATCCCCTGACCTCGAACTGACCTTCTGACCGAACTGCTGCGCGAGTTGCGAGGCGAAATACGGGGTGGCGACATATCGAACTCCGGTTGCATGGAAGAACAGTCCAACCATTACAGGGGAGCCGGAGCGCAACCGCAATCAGCCATCGAAACTAGTCCAATTGACGGGTAAATTACGGAACCAATCCCTTGATTCTCGCGGGATGGACACAACCATAGCCGCCGACGGAGCGGCCTGCACGCCCGCTGCTCTTCTATAATTCGCTGCATGAACGATCTAGCTCACCCTCGCACACCCCCAGCACCCACCCTGCAGTCGCGACTCCCGCGGGTCGGCACGACGATTTTCACGGTGATGTCGGCGCTCGCCACCGAGGCCGGAGCCGTTAATCTCGGCCAGGGCTTCCCGGACTTCAATTGCGACCAGGCCTTGGTTGACCTTGTCTCAAAGGCAATGCAGGACGGGCTCAATCAGTACCCGCCGATGGC
>RFPW01000411.1 GCA_009925965.1 Betaproteobacteria bacterium | reverse complement strand
AAGCCGATTTTCAAGACCCTCGGGGAGTCACTCGGTGAACGCTGAACCATCGCAAATGAACGAACAGTTTTGCTGGATCAACTGCAGGCAGCAAGGTATCCTCAGTGCCTCTTTCCATACTCATGTTGTAAACTCGCGACGCGTCGGGTGTGAATCGTTTGCCGCGACAAAGCGGTTTGGCTAAGCTCACCCCTGTTTTCTATCCATTTTTTCTGAGAGCAATCGATGTCAGTTAAGTCTCTGCGTGACTCCTCGGAAGGGCGCATCGTCGTCAAGAACCCGGCAGTCCTTTTGCCTCAGCAAGCGGGAGTGACTGACCTCCCTAGATCTCCCGCGCTTCGCGGCGTTGCGGTCAACAAATCCGAGCTCTCCGAAGTTGACGGACAAGCCGGTAGCGACAGCGCAAGCGCGGTTGAAGCGATTGATCTTTCGGCATTAAGTGCCTCTTCGTCGGTCTACCAGTTCGAACCGCTCCAGCTTGCACAGGCCGGCACGACGGTTGGAGCCGCAGGCGGATCAGCTGGCGCAGCCGCTGAATCGGGCGGATTGATCGCCGGCATGAGTGCCACAACGGTCGCGGCAGCGGCCGCAGTCGGCGTCGTCGGCGTTGCTGCGGCATCAAGTGGCAGCAGCAGCGGAACGCCGCAAAATCTTCCGCCAACCTTTGCGGCGGCCTCCATCACGGCGCCTGGTGTAGCCGGTGGGGCACCAATTACGGGCTCGGTCAAGGCGACCGATCCGGAAGGCGGCGCGGTTTCCTACACAATCAAGACACAGGGCACAAAGGGTTCGGCGACCGTAGATGCAAGTACGGGTGCTTTCAAGTACACGCTGACGGATGCGATCAAGGCCTCTGGCTCAGACTCGTTCGTGGTGACGGCAAAGGATCCGTCCGGCCAGGCCGTGGACCAGACGGTCAACGTGACGCTCGTGAACGGCGCGCCCGCCATTACCGCGGCGACAACGACCGCCAGCGTTACTGGACTTGAAGACGCAGAATCGATTACCGGGGCGGTCAAGGCGACTGATCCTGAATCCGGTGCGATCGTCTATTCGATCAAGACTCAAGGCGCAATTGGAACCACGACGCTTGACTCCGCGACCGGTTCTTTTTCGTACAAGCCGAATGCGAATGCAAACGGATCGGACAAGTTTGTCGTCAGCGCAACGGATCCCTCGGGCCTGGCCACAGATCAGACCGTCAACGTAACGGTTAATGCGGTCAATGACGCGCCGGTGTTCGCCGCGAAGACGGTGTCTCTGTCTGGTACTGAGGACGTCGTGGTGACC